>CAYGPO010000027.1:0-29168 GCA_964351665.1 uncultured Gammaproteobacteria bacterium
TGGATTTGCAGCCCGGAAGTTTCTACCGCGCAGACTCCTAGCCCGCATTATTCATCAAGGACGCTGATGACCTGGTAAATCCCAGCGCTTTCAGGCCCTTGCGTGATCAGCCTAGATGGCGGTGGCTGACGGTGTGTCGCTGTCGGCGTCTCGCCTCATCGGGCGGCCCATCTTGAACCATCAGCCTCAAACCATAGCTATGGCTATGGGTTTTCACCCGATCGTCCAATCTGGACTCGCCAGTTGAGCCGAGTCATCCGACCTTCATGAATAATGCGGGCTAGCCCACAGACTGGTTACTCTGTTGGCTGGATGCTGTCAGCGTAACGTACGGGAAGGCACTGGGAACTGGGCGATGCTCCAGCGCGGTGGACCTGGCTCAGTGATTGTGGCACTCAAAGTGAACGATATGCTCAGGGCTGCGGTTTTCCGACAGCTGGCCAAGGCTCACGATGCCAAAACGACGCAGATGCACCTCATCCCGGTGAACGCGGAATTCTTCTTCGCCGTCAATCTTCAGGTAGGTGCCATTGGTGCTTCGATCCACCAGCACAAAATAGCCTTTGCGGTATTCAATGCTGGCGTGATTGCGGGATATCCACTCATCGTCGATGATCAGATCGTTGGAACGGTCACGCCCCATGGTAAAGGGCGGGGATACGTCCTTGACCTCAATGGTCTTGTCGCCGAAGCGCACGGTGACTGAGGCTCGATCCTCGATATCGTCCAGCTTCAAAGCCTGGGACACGGTGGTGACGTTGGAGGTATCTTCCTGCCACAACACATCAACGATTTCGATGGGCATCAGCTTGCCCTTGACCCGGGTCTTACCCAGGCTGCGAATTTCCAGACCGTGAGCCGGCGAAACGTCCTGCACCGTGCTGGCCGTGGTGACAATCTGCTGGGCCTTGGCCAGGCCTGCCATTCGGGCCGAGACGTTCACCGCGTCGCCGAACACGTCATCGTTTTCGCACAACACATCACCAAAATGCAGGCCGATGCGCACCGCCACGCCGTGACGGACGATGTTCAGATCATTGGCAACTCGGCGCTGCATATCACAGGCAGACAGAACGCCAGCTTCACCGCTGGGTAGAGTGGACATGATCTCGTCGCCAATGGTCTTGATCACTCGGCCACCGTGCTTATGGGTGACCTGGGTGAGGGCTGACAGCGTGGTTGCGATGATTTCACGGGCCTTGACGTCGCCGTGCTGCTCGAACAGCTGTGTACTTCGACATACATCGGCGAAGAGGATCGTCATCGATTCCTGCTGACTCATGCTCTTGTTTCCCTGCCTGTCCAATCGCGCGTTAGCGTTCTATTATCACGTCCAGCAAGCTCCGTGGCAATTGGCCAAGTGCAATCACTGGAGGAAAACCCCGGTTATCCGGGCAACGGATCCTGCTCCGGCCGGATCTCAAGCAGATCCAGCGCGGCCTGGTGAATTTGTGCATCGTCTGGCAGCACCAGAGAGGACGCCGGGCCCAGGGGCGTAAAACAATCAGCGGCGCAGATCCTAGCCATGGGCGCCATGGTTGGGCTAGAGCCCGCAGCCTGGGCGATGGCGGCCATCACACCTTCCGCCACGGCGCCGCTGTGACGGCCTTCATCCACCACCAGCACCCGATCACAGGCACTCGCCTGCTCCACAATGGCCGCTTCATTCAAGGGCACCAGCCAACGCAGATCCATCACCCGAACCGACAGGCCGATCTCGTTTTTCAGCCGTCGGGCAACCCGTAAACTCATGGGCAAACCGTTGCCGTAGCTGATAATCAGCAAATCCGTGGCGAAGGGATCGTAGATTCTCGGCTGTCCCAGATCCACAAAGGTATCGGGCATCGGATAATCAAACAGCCACTGCCCGTCACCGGCCTCATACAGATCCCGCGTCATGTACAGGGCGATGGGCTCTATCATCATGGTCACCCGGCCACTGGTTACCCCGGCGGCGGCCAAAGTCCGCAGCATGCCAGCCGCATCGTCGCCCCGGCTGGGACAGCCGACGACCAGCCCTGGAATATCACGTAGGGCCGTGATTGATGTGTCATTGTGAAAATGTCCGCCAAAACCTTTCTGATAACCCAACCCGGCGACCCGGACAACCATGGGGTTAGCAAACCTTCCGTCGGAGAAAAACTGCAGCGAACTGGCCTCACCGCGGATTTGATCGCAGGCATTGTGAAAATACGCCAGGTACTGAATTTCAGGAATCGGCAGCATGCCCATGTTGGCGTAACCCTGGGCCAGCCCAAGTATAGTCTGTTCGTCCAACAGTGTGTTGAAGACACGAGCACCGCCAAAGCGCTGCTGCAGCTTGCGGGTGACGGTATACACGCCACCTTTTTGCGCCACATCCTCGCCAAACACCAGTGCCTGGGGATATTTTGCCAACAGCTCAGTCAGTGCCCGATTCAGATTCAGAGCCAAATTGGCCGGCTGGTCAAATTCCGGCAGGCCCTCAGTAAAGGCCGCCTTGCGCTGATCCATATCCGCCACCCGGGTGGCCTCGGCTTTCAACGCGGTGCGGTGCATCGGTGCCAGCGGTGCAGCCACCTCAGCTGCGGCGCTCAACTTCGGTCGAGCCTGGGCTTTTTCAGCGGCCTGATTACAGCGCTGCCGAGCAGCCTCATAGCGCTCAACGATCTGCTGTGCGCTGAGCAGCCCAGCATCCATGGCCGAGGCCGCAGTCACCAGCAGCGGATCGGTTGCCTCCGCCGCTGCCAGCTCTGCTTCCTGCCGATAGTCCACCTCAAAGTCGGTGCCAGCATGACCCATCAGGCGAACGGTTTTCAGATGCAGAAACACGGGCCTGCGCTGCTTGCGGCAATGCACAACGGCGCGCTCCACCGCAGACCAGGCATCTACCAGATTCAGGCCGTCAGCAAAAAAATAGTCCAGTCCGTAGCGATGGGCGACGCTGCGCTCAACCCAGCCCTCAGGGGTTCGCACAGAAATCCCCAGCCCATTGTCCTCACAGACCATCAGCAGCGGCACCGGAATGCCCTGATGACATGCCCAGGCAGCTGCGTTCAGGGCTCCTTGTGCGGTGCTGTGATTGAGGCTGGCATCGCCAAAGCTACACAGGGAAATGGCGTCATCGGGCACCGGCAGAGCCTGCTTGATGCGTCGGGCATGGTCGATGGCCAGGGCGGTGCCGAAGGCTTTGGGCAGATGGCTGGCGATGGTGCTGGTTTGGGGCAACACCCACAGCGGCCGGCTGCCCCAGACCTTGTGCCTGCCACCAGAGGCCGGATCTTCAGCGCTGGCCATCAACGACAGCGCCGTGTCATACACCGGATCGATGCCGGCTACCTGGCGGCTGCGCTCCAGCATCAGTGCCCCGCTGCGATAATGCAGAAAGGCCGGATCGGTGTGTCGGGCCAAATGTCCCAGCAGCACGTTGCCCTCATGACCCGAGCTGCCAATGGTGTAAAACACCTGATCCGCCAAGCGCAGTCGGCGCGCCATCAAATCCAGCTGCCGGCTCAGCATTTGGCTTTCAAATAGATTGACAAAGACCTCAGGCCTTAGCCCTTCCGCCGTCAGCCCAGCTGCCGGCGAGGCAGAATAGCTGCCCACAAAGTCCAGGAAATTCTGATCAATCAGACCGGCCCGATCGAGCTTTTTAGATCCGCCGGCCATCAGCGGCTGTTGGCCACGCCATGGGGAACGTGGCCGGTGGCAACGTGGGAACTGGCGGAGCTGCAATGCTCAGCCTGGTCGTCGAAAAAGATATCCGCACCAAAAGCCTTGAGGAACGGACCTTTACTTTTGCCGCCCAGGAATAAGGCTTCATCCAGACGGATGCCCCAGTGGCGAAGGGTCAGGATGACCCGCTTGTGAGCCGGCGCAGAACGGGCCGTGACCAGGGCCGTGCGAATGGGGTTGTGCTCGGTGGGAAAGGCCGACTGAATTCGGTGTATAGCTGACAACACAGATTTAAACGGGCCACCGGATAGCGGCTGATTGGCGGCCGCTTTCTCGCTGGCGGCAAAGGCCTCCAGACCCTGTTCCTGATAGATCCGCTCCGCCGCATCGTGAAACAGCACTGCGTCGCCATCAAAGGCAATGCGCAGCTCGGGCACACTGCTTACCTTCACCGATGAGGGCAAAATCGTGGCGGCCGCAAAGCCCGCGTTGAGGGCTTCACGAACGTCCTCCGCATTGGTAGACAGAAACAGATCAGCACCGAAAGATTCCACGTAGGCAAAGGGACTGGCGCCATTGGTAAAGGCCGCCCGCACAATGTTCAGGTCGTGACTTTCGATGGAATTAAAAATTCGCAGACCCGTGTCGCCGCTGTTGCGCGACAGCAAAATCACCTCAACCATGGGGGAACGCTCAGTCTCAGCCAGGCTGGGATCATCGTTCAGGGTTTCAGACAAACGATTCAGACCCAGCAGCTTCTGCACCAGGGGAAAGGCAATTCCCGGCGCCAGGGGATCGTCCTCGTGATCAATCTGGTAACGAGAATACACGTCAACGCCTTCGCGCTCGAACAGCTGATGACTCTCGTCCAGATCAAACAGAGCCCGGGACGAGATGGCCACCACAAATGACGGTTGCGGGCTGCTCATTGAGCCCTTTGGAGCTGCGTCATATGGTGAACTGCTCGTTCAAAATCCGGTCTTCCAGGTTGTGTTCAGGGTCAAACAGCATACGCAGGGTCACGTCTTTGGCTTCGGTAATTGACACCTCAACCACATCGCGCACTTCAAAGGCATCGGCCACCGCGCTGACCGGGCGCTTGTAGTGGTCCAGCACCTCAAAACAGACCTTGGCATCGTGCTGTAGCAGCGCACCGCGCCAGCGGCGAGGTCGAAACGGACTGATGGGGGTTAAAGCCAGAATATTGGCCCCCAGGGGCACAATCGGGCCATGGGCAGAGAGGTTATAAGCGGTGCTGCCGGCAGGGGTAGAGAGCAGGATTCCGTCACAGATCATCTCGTCAAGCTTGACTGTGTCATTGATCCGGACCCGAATCTTAGCGGCCTGCTTGGTTTGCCGGAATACCGACACCTCATTGATCGCCAGCGCGGTCAACTCGTTGCCCGACTCGCCCTGGGCCTGCATCCGCAGCGGATGAAGCTTCGCGGTTTCTGCCCGGGCAATGCGCTCCGGCAAATCCAGCTCACCGTCTTCATACTGGTTCATCAAAAAGCCCACCGAGCCCTGCATCAGCCCGTAAATGGCTTTATCCAGAGTCATGCTGCGGTGCATGGTTTGGAGCATAAAACCATCACCGCCAATGGCAACGATGGTATCGGCATCCTCCGGCGAGACATCGCCGTAACGATCCACCAGCTGCTGGCGGGCTTTCTGGGCGCCCTCAGCCCGGCTGGCGACAAACGCGATGGCGGTCAAATTCTTAAGCTCCCCTGGTTGATCATGGTGCTGAGACGTTCAGCAGCCGATCCAGTCCTCTGACGGCCACTGACGCCTTGGCGTAGTCGGCGGCGCCGCTGGCTCTCATGTCCGCCATCATATGCCCAAAGCTGCGCACTTCGCCATCAGCTGCTGACAGCCAGGCCTTGATAGGGTCGCTGTCGGCATCGCCTGCGCTCACTGCCAGGGCAGTGAGCTGACGCTGCTTACTGTACAGCTCATCGCGCAGCGCTCCCCGGGCGGCGGCGTGCCACTGCCCATCCACGGGCAGCTGCTCAATCTGCTGCATCAGCCAGGCCAGTTTCAACTGCTGGTCCAGTTTGAAATAGCCCCGGGCGACCCGCTCAAGTTCATAATCTCCGGCCGCTGCCACGTCTAAAATATCCAGCGCCGGCTTGAGCTGGGAACAGCTGACCAGGGTTTGAACCAGGTCGTCGGAAAACCCACCCCGCTGCAGCCTGGCCTGGTAACCACTGATACGCTTGCCCATAGCCGCCGGAATCCAGTCCAGAATCTGATTGGCCAGGTTCTGCGCCGGCTTACGGTAGCGGGCAACCACCTGGGCAATGTCCAGACCTTTTTGATGGTGGTGCAATAGCCAGCGGGTGGCATGACGCAATAAATTCCAGACCGTCAGGTGGGCTTCGATCTGGTGCGCTGAGGCCACCTGATTATCCGCCGCTTCAATGGCCGACCAAACCTCCCTGGCGCAAAAAATCTCCCGGGCTGCGGTGTAGGCTTTGGCAATATCGGCGGAGCTGGCGCCGGTTTCCTCACCCACCCGCAGAAAAAACGTTGCGCCCATTCGGTTGACCATGGAATTGGTCACCACCGTGGCAATAATTTCCCGCCGCAGCCGATGTTGTTGAGCCAGGTCAGCGAAGGTCTGCTGCAGGGGTTTGGGGAAGTAGCTGATCAGCTCCCGGGCCAGGTAAGTATCTTCGGGCACATCGCTGGCCAGCAGTTCCTGGTAGAGGGTGATCTTGCTGTAGGACAGCAGTACGGCCAGTTCCGGCCGCAGCAAACCCCTGCCCTGGCCTTTGCGCTGGTAGATTTCCTCATCCGTCGGCAATGCCTCCAGCTGGCGGTCAAGCAATCCGCGGCTTTCCAGCACCGAAATCATGTGAGCCTTGGAGCCGAGCCGGGGCACGGTGTGGGCCTCCATCAAACTCAGCGCCTGGCTCTGCAGATAGTTGTTTCTGAGCACCAGGGTCGCGACTTCGTCGGTCATGGAGGCCAGCAACTGGACCCGTTCGGCCTCGCTGATCTGCTTAGCAATCACCGCCTGATTGAGCAGAATCTTGATGTTAACCTCGTGATCCGAGCAATCCACGCCGCCGGCGTTGTCGATGAAGTCGGTGTTGATTGCGCCGCCGCTGCGGGCAAATTCTATCCGCCCACGCTGGGTTAGGCCCAGGTTACCGCCCTCACCCACCACCTTGCAGCGCAGCTCAGATCCATTTACCCGCAGGGCGTCATTGCTGCGGTCTCCCACCTCCAGATCAGTTTCCTCGGTGCTCTTGACGTAGGTCCCAATTCCGCCGTTCCACAGCAAATCCGTTGGCGCCTTGAGCATTGCGCGGATCAGTTCATGGGGCGGTGTGGGTGCCGCTTTGATGCCCAACCATGAGGCCACCGGCTCACTGACATCAATGGTCTTGTCAAAGCGGGAAAATACGCCGCCGCCGTCGCTGATCAGGGACCGGTCGTAGTCTGACCAGGACGAGCGCGGCAGGTCGAACAGACGCTGACGCTCGGCAAAGGTGGTTTCTGGCTGCGGGTCAGGGTCGAGAAAAATGTGCTCATGGTTAAACGCCCCCAGCAGCCGGATCTGCCGGGAGGCAAGCATGCCGTTGCCGAACACGTCACCGGCCATATCGCCGATGCCCACCACCGTAAACGGCTGGGACTGACAGTTAATCCCCAGTTCACGGAAATGACGTTTCACCGATTCCCAGGCGCCCCGAGCGGTAATCGCCATTTTTTTGTGGTCATAACCCACCGAACCACCGGAGGCAAAGGCATCACCCAGCCAGAACTGATGGTCTGCCGCCACCGCATTGGCGATGTCAGAAAAGGTTGCCGTGCCCTTGTCTGCCGCAACCACCAGGTAAGGATCATCCGCGTCGTGACGCACCACGTCCTGGGGATGGACCAGGCCGCTCTCAGTCAGGTTGTCGGTGATATCCAGCAAACCATTGATGAATCGCCGGTAGCTGGCCACCACCGCCGCCATGGTGGCCTCACGACTGCTGCCCGGGACAATATTTCGCGCCACAAATCCGCCTTTGGCGCCCACCGGAACAATCATGGTGTTCTTGACCGTCTGGGCTTTCATCAGCCCCAGCACCTCGGTACGGAAGTCTTCAAACCGATCAGACCAGCGCAGGCCGCCACGGCTGACCGGACCGCCGCGCAGGTGTATCCCCTCCACCTGGGGTGAATAGACAAAAATCTCCCGCCAGGGAAAAGGCCTGGGCAGATCCGGTACCCGAGCGGAGTCAAACTTCACGCTCACATAGCCCCGTTCCGGATCATCCAAAGCACCCTGAAACGCGTTGGTGCGGACCGTGGCGTTGATCAGTTCAGCGAAGCTGCGCAGGATCCGGTCTTCATCGCTGGAGCGGACCCGGGCCAGACTGGCGGTCATCAGTGACTGGCAAAGCTCCATCAGCTCGGACCGATTGCTGGCGGTCAAGTCGGAACCCTCACCGGGCAGTAAATCCAACGCCGCAGCGGATTTACGAAGTTGTGCCAGCATCCGCGCAATATGCTGCTCGCGGCTCAGCTGTTGCGCATCTGAACTGGCGCTATCCAGGCTGACCGGCTGATTGGACTGCGCAACCTGCCGCCCATCGTCGTCAGCATCAAGGGCCGGATCGAAGCGGGCGGCAAAAAGGGCGACCAACAACGCCGCATGGTGCGGGTGGCGAGCCAGGGTTTGCTCGATGTACTGCTGGGAATAGGGACAGCGGGTCTGGCGCCAATACCGACAGTAGGCACGCAGCAACACCACCTGCCGCCAGCTCAGGCCCGCGCTGAGTATCAATCGGTTGAAACCATCGCTTTCCAGCTGGCCCCTGACCACCTGTTCAAAGCCTTCCTGAAACGGGGTGCGAACCAGTCGCAGATCCAGGTCACCGCCATCGGCCAGGATGATGTCAAAATCCTGCACCCAGCGCAGATTGCCTGGGCTGACCTCCAACCGGTAGGGGCGTTCGCTAACCACCCGTAGACCCAGGTTCTCCAACATCGGCAGCACGTCGCTCAGGGCAATGGTTTTGTTCCAGCGAAATATCTTCAGCCGGAACTTACCCGTCGGCTGTACGCGAGGGCGGTATAGACTCAGTTCCAGGGACTGCTCGCTATCAAGCCGCGCCAGTTTTTCAACGTCAAAGGCGGCAACCCAGGGCGATACGTCTTCTATGTAGGCCGCCGGAAACGCCTCACCGTAGTGCCGAGCCCAGGCTGATCCGGTTTCCTCACCATGCTTATCAATGAGGATATCGGTGAGACGATCAGTCCATGAACGCACGGTCTCGGCCAGAGCACTTTGCAGCTCAGCTTCGTCAAATTGCTTTGGTTTGTCTGGATTAATCCAGACCATCACATGCAGTCTAGCCAGCACCGAGTCGTCCAGCTGAACCTTGTAGTCCAGCCGCTTGCCGCCCAGGGTTTGCAGCAATATTTTCTGCACGTTTTCACGGGTCTCAGTGTTAAAACGCTCCCGGGGCAGATACACCAGGCAGGAGTAAAAACGGCCGAACCGATCTGGGCGCATCAGCAGCCGGGTCTGGCGGCGCTCCTGCAGTTCAAACACGCCGGTGACGGTTCGAAACAGCTCTTCGGGGCTGGATTGAAACAGCTCGTCTCGAGGCAGGGTTTCAGCAATGTGCAGCAGCGCTTTGCCGCCGTGACTGTTTGGCTCATACACCGAGCGCTGCATCAGCGCCTCAACATTGCGCCTCACCAGCGGGATTTTCCACGGCCGGCGGTTGTAGCCAGCGGAGGTATACAGGCCCAGAAAACGATGCTCCCCAATCAGCTGACCCTGTTCATCAAAGGCCATGACCCCCACGTAATCCAGGAATCCGCTGCGGTGCACGGTGGATCTGACCCCGGACTTTGTCAGCACAATCGGTGATGTGTCCGACAGTTCCTCTGCGCTGCCGGTTTTCAGCCGGGTCAGCAGCGGCGGCTTACGCAACCTACCCTCCTCGCGCAGGATGCCCAAACCGCTGGCGGTATCAGGTTCCAAATCAAATTCGTCGCCAACCTTTTCCAGGCTGTAGTAGCGATAGCCCAGGAAGGTAAAATTCTCATCCACCAGCCACTTAATAAATTTGGCGGTTTCCTGCTGGCGCTCCTGACCGTAAGGGGTGGTTGCGTTGGCCACCTCTTCCGCCACCTTCACGGCCCGTTCTGACATGGGCTGCCAGTCGTCCACGGCCATCTGCACATCTTGCAGATGGGCGGCGATGGCGTCCTTCAGCTCAGCAATTTTGGCGCTGTCGCCGATCCGCTCAAGGTGAAAGTGCATCACTGACTCAGCGGGCAGCTGATCAGGATTTGAACGCCCGTGGGACAGCTCCATCAAAAAACCGCCGGGATCTCGGCTGACCCGATAAATGGGATGAACCACTCGTCGAACCGACAGGCCGGCCTCAAAAATCGCCAGGGTGGCTGAGTCCACCAGAAACGGCCGATCGCCGCTGACCACGTCAACTACCGTGTGGCGCTGCTGATCTTCGCTGTGCTGCTCAGGGTTGTGAATCTGAATGCAGACCTGGTTTTTCAGCCGCTGGCGGAGCATCTGAACCTGAATGCCAATGGCCGCAACCCAGAACTCTGCGGTCTCAGCCACCAGCTCGGAATCCGCCACATGGGCCAGGAAATGTTGCGCAAAAGTGCCAGCCCAACGTCCATCGCTGGCGCTGGCGGCCTGGGACAGTTGTCGAAGGATTTCGCTGCGCAGCTCTGCGGGAATGATCTGGGTCATTTTGTCAGGTCCCTTGGCGCCGGGCCGACCTTTTGGTCGGTTCAGCCTTGTTTGAGTTGTCATCGGATGGCACACCACAGGCCATCGGTTTCAGCGTTTTAATGGCTGATGGCGCCGGCTAACGCAGCCCGGTCTCGCTGCGAGCGATCACCATCCGCTGAATTTCGCTGGTGCCTTCGTAGATCTCCGTGATCTTGGCGTCCCGGTAATAGCGCTCCAGGGGCATTTCCTTGCTAAAACCCATGCCGCCGTGGATCTGAATCGCCTGGTGGGTAATGTAGTTAGCGGCTTCGGATGCAAACAATTTGGCCATGCTGGCCTCAAGGGTATACCTGGCGCCGGAATCCGCATTGGCAGTCTTGGCCCAGGCGGCGCGCAGGGTCAGCAACTCCGCCGCTTCCAGTCGGGTGCGCATGTCAGCGATCTTCGATTGGATCATCTGAAATCCGCCGATGGGCTTGCCAAAGGCCTGACGCTCTTGAACATAGTTTCGGCTGGCCTCGTAGGCTGCCTGGGCGATGCCGACGGCCTGGGCCGCAATGCCGATCCGGCCTGCGTCCAGGACGCCCATGGCAATGGCAAAACCCTGGCCTTCCCGGCCCAGCCTATCCGACGCTTCGCAGCGATAATCTGTCAGCTCAATCTCACAGGTGGCAGAGGCGCGGATTCCCATTTTAGGTTCGGTCTTGCCGGTGGCAAAGCCCGCTTTTTCGGTATCGATGACAAACGCTGAGATGCCCTTGGCTCCGGCGTCCGGATCGGTCTTGGCGAACAACACAATGTAGCGGGCTACCGGGCCAGAGGTGATCCAGGATTTTTTGCCATTGATGGTGTAGTAGCTGCCGTCCGCTGAGGCCTCGGCCCGCACCCGCATGTTGCTGGCATCGGATCCGGACTGAGGTTCTGTCAGGGCATAGGCACCAATCAGCTCGCCGCTGGCCACCGGCCGCACGTAGGCCTGTTTTTGCTCCTCGCTGCCGTGGGCCATCAGGCCATTGGCATAAAGGGAATTATTCACCGACATGATGGTGCCATGGGCCGCGTCGGCGGCGCTGATTTCCTTCAGCGCCAGAGCGTAACTGAGGGTATCCATACCTGCGCCGCCATAGGCTTCTGGAACCTCAATACCCATCAGGCCCAGCTCACCCATTTGTTTCACCGTGGCTAATGGAAATTCCCCGCTCAGGTCATATTCAGCCGCCACCGGCACAATGCTGGCCTGGGCAAAATCCCTGGCCGCATCGCGAATCATCTGTTGCTCTTGGGTAAGTCGGAAATCCATGCTGATCAGTCACTCGTATTCACTAAAAGTCTAGCCCCCATTGTCTCACGGCCATGGCGGACAACCCAGCGCCGGTGGCGACAATTTTTGTCACGAACTGCGGCAATAACGGCTTGCCGGTGGCCTTTTTCAGTGCAGGCTGATAACCTTTTCATCTTAATATCGCGATAAATGGATACGACCATCGATCTCAGCACCACATCCGGCCTGCTGAAGGTACTGGCAGACCCCAGCCGGGTGCGCCTGCTGGTGCTGCTTTCAGGCGAGGAACTCACCGTTGCCGAGCTGTCTCAGATTACCATGCTGGCCCAGCCCAGGGTGTCTACTCACCTGGCCAAACTGCGCGAGGCAGGACTGGTGGTGGACCGCAAAGCCGGTGTTCAAAGCTATTATCGCCCCCATCATCAGCTGGCTGAAGCGCCCCTGCACGACATCTGGCAAACCCTGTTGACAGCGGTGGACGACGCCCTGCTGAGCAGCGACCGAGATCGGATGCCAGGGATACTGGCAGCCCGGGCCAGCAGCAGCAACTGGGCCGACGCCGTGGCCGGTGACATGGAGCGCCACTACTCCCCGGGACGAACCTGGGAAGCCACCGCCCGGGCCACTTTGCAGCTGCTTAGGCTGGGCCGCGTGCTCGATGTGGCCTCCGGCGACGGCGTATTGGCGGAGATGCTGGCGAGCCGGGCTGAGTCCATCACCTGCATCGACTCCAGCGAGCCAGTGGTGGCGGCCGGCGCACGGCGCCTTGAGTCTTTTGAAAACGTGCGCTTTGTGGCCGGCGACATGCATCAGCTGGCCTTTGACGATGGCAGCTTCGACGTGGTGCTGCTAATGCACGCGCTGACTTACACCCGCCAGCCGGAAAAAGTGGTTGGCGAGGCCGCCAGGGTCCTGACCGACGGCGGAACCCTGGTGGGTTCAACCCTCAAGGCCCACCGCCACGAAACCGCCGTAGAGCCATTTAACCATCTGAATTTTGGATTCAGCATTCGGAGCCTGAAACGCCTGTTTCGGGACGCAGGATTGAACGTATTAAGTTGCGAGGTCACCTCGCGGGAATCTCGATTGCCTCACTTTGAAGTCATCACCTTTGAGGCAGCTAAGACCGGCAAAAAGGACTTTAAGCCATGACTCGTTTCCAGCAGCTGCGACAAATGCTCGCGCAAAAAATCGCCGTGCTAGATGGCGCCATGGGTACCCAGATTCAGCAGCACCGGCTATCGGAAGCGGACTTTCGGGGCAGCTCGTTGACTGAACACGGGCACGATCTCAAGGGCAACAACGACCTGCTGTCCATCACTCAGCCGGATCTGATTCGTGAAATTCACGGCAACTATCTGGCTGCCGGCGCCGACCTGGTGGAAACCAATACCTTTAATGCCACCAGTATTTCCCAGGCCGACTATGGCTGTGAGTCGCTGGTGTGGGAGATCAACCGACGCTCGGCCGAGCTGGCCCGACAGGCCTGCGAGCAGCACAGCAGCGCTGATAAGCCCCGCTTTGTGGTGGGTGTGCTTGGGCCCACCAACCGCACCGCGTCTATTTCTCCAGACGTCAATGACCCGTCCAAGCGCAACGTCACCTTTGACCAGCTGGTGGAGGCTTACCAGGAGGCCGTAAAGGCCCTGCTGGAAGGCGGCGCCGACGCGCTGATGGTGGAAACCGTGTTTGACACCCTCAACGCCAAAGCAGCCTTGTTTGCGGTATCCAGCGTGGATCCCGATGGCCAGGTGCCCCTGATGATCTCAGGCACCATCACCGATGCCAGCGGCCGCACCCTGTCAGGACAAACCACCGAGAGCTTCTGGAACTCGGTACGCCACTCCAGGCCCTTGAGCATTGGACTGAACTGCGCCCTGGGCGGCCGGGAGCTGCGGCCCTACGTGGCCGAACTCAGCCGGGTGGCCGACACCCTGGTTAGCGCCCACCCCAACGCAGGACTGCCCAACGAACTTGGGGGCTACGACGAAACGCCAAGCCAGACCGCTGAAATCGTCGGTGAATTTGCCCGCGCTGGCCTGGTCAACATCGTCGGCGGCTGCTGTGGAACCACACCTGAACACATAGCCGCCATCGCTGAGCAGGTCGCTGGCGTTAGCCCACGCAAGATTCCCGAAATTGAGCCCAGACTGCGCTTGTCGGGCCTGGAACCCATGACCCTTAACCCGGAAAGCAATTTCGTCAACGTGGGTGAACGCACCAACGTCACCGGCTCGGCAAAATTTAAAAAGCTGATTATGTCCGGAGATTTTGAGTCGGCTCTGGACGTGGCCCGGGACCAGGTGGAAAACGGCGCTCAGATCATTGACATCAACATGGACGAGGGTCTGCTGGATTCCCAGGCGGCAATGGTGGAATTTTTACATCGCATCGCCGGCGAGCCCGACATTGCCAAAGTTCCGGTGATGGTGGATTCCTCTAAATGGTCGGTGATCGAGGCCGGGCTGAAGTGCATCCAGGGCAAAGGTGTGGTCAATTCCATCTCCCTGAAAGAAGGCCAGGAGCCGTTCCTCGAGCAGGCCGCCCTGGTACGCCGCTACGGCGCAGCCGTGGTGGTTATGGCCTTTGATGAACAGGGTCAGGCAGATACCTTTGAGCGCAAAATGGAAATCTGCACCCGCAGCTACCGGCTGCTCACTGAACAGGCGGGCCTGGACGCCCATGACATCATTTTCGATCCGAATATTTTTGCCGTAGCCACCGGCATCCAGGAACACAACAACTACGCGGTGGATTTCATCAACGCGGTGCGGGGCATCAAGGAGCAACTACCCGGCGCTCTGATATCCGGCGGCGTATCCAACGTGTCGTTTTCTTTCCGCGGCAATAACCTGGTGCGCGAAGCGATCCACTCGGTGTTCCTGTACCACGCCGTTAAGGCAGGCATGGACATGGGTATTGTCAATGCCGGCCAGCTGGCGGTGTATGACAATCTGCCGGACAGGCTACGACAGGGCGTCGAAGACGTGATCTTAAACCGGGACGATGAGGCCACCGAGCGTCTGCTGTCCCTGGCTGAGGAATTTTCTGGAACAGGCGCACGGCGGGAAAACACTAACCTGCAGTGGCGGGAGCTACCGGTACACCAGCGCCTGATGCACGCGTTGGTTCACGGCGTTACCGAGTTCATTGAAGCTGATACCGAACAAGCACGGCTGGCCGCAGCTAAACCCCTGGAAGTGATTGAAGGCCCACTGATGGACGGCATGAATGTGGTGGGCGACCTGTTTGGTGAAGGAAAAATGTTCCTGCCCCAGGTGGTCAAGAGCGCCCGGGTAATGAAAAAAGCCGTGGCGATTCTTACCCCCTACATTGAGCTGGAAAAAAGCGCTGGCGCCAGCAGCTCCGCCGGCACCATCTTGCTGGCGACAGTTAAGGGTGATGTGCACGACATTGGCAAGAACATTGTCGGGGTGGTGCTTAGCTGCAACAACTTCAATGTTATTGATCTTGGGGTGATGGTGCCGATGCAAAAAATTATCCAGACGGCCCAGGCAGAAAACGTGGATCTGATTGGCCTTTCCGGTTTGATCACCCCGTCACTGGAAGAAATGAGCGACGTGTCCCGGGAGCTGCAGCGCTGCGGTCTGACCCAGCCGCTGCTGATCGGCGGCGCCACCACCTCCCGCACCCATACCGCGTTGAAAATTGAACCTCACTACGAATCGCCAACGGTGTGGGTCAAGGATGCTTCCCGGGCTGTAGGGGTGACGCAGAAATTGATCAGCCCGGAACTACGGGACGATTTTGTGGCCAGCATTCGCAGCGATTACGTAACGGTTCGAGAACGTTACTTAAATCGGCCCAGCCAACGGACCCTGCGCTCATTGGAGGAAGCGAGAAAACGACCGCTGGCGATAGATTGGCACAGCGATGACGTGGCCCAGCCTCTAAAGCCCGGCCTCCACGAATTCCGCGACTTTCCCCTCAGCGAGCTGGTTGACTATATCGACTGGACGCCATTTTTCAGTACCTGGGAACTGGCTGGACGCTACCCGGCTATTCTCACCGACCCGGTGGTTGGCAAACAGGCCAGCAGCCTGTTCGCAGATGCCCAGCAGATGCTAAAACAAATCGTCGAGGAAAAATGGCTGACTGCCCACGGTGTTGCCGGCATTTTCCCCGCCGCCGCGGTGGCTGACGACATACGCATCTATACCGATGATTCTCGCCAGCAGATCCACAGCACTATCCACTGTCTGCGCCAGCAGGTGGAAAAAGACCCGGGCAAACCCAATTTTTGCCTGGCCGACTTTGTGGCTCCAGCCAATCTTGAGTTGAACGATCACATCGGCGCCTTTGCCGTCACCACCGGCCACGGCTGCGACCAGCGAGCAAAAGCCTTCGAAAGGGATCACGACGACTACAATTCCATCTTACTCAAAGCCCTGGCTGACCGTCTGGCTGAAGCTTTCGCCGAATGCCTGCATGCCAAGGTCCGAACAACCCTGTGGGGCTATGCCGCTGACGAGGCCATCGACAACGAGTCGATGATCAAAGAGCAATACCGCGGCATCCGGCCAGCACCCGGCTATCCGGCATGCCCTGAACACTCGGAAAAGCAGACCATCTTCAATTTGCTTGATGCACCTGCCAGAACCGGCGTGGAACTCACGGAGTCTTTTGCGATGAACCCGGCGGCGTCGGTCAGCGGAATGTATTTCGCCCATCCGAAGAGTCAGTATTTTATGCTGGGAAAAATCGACCGGGATCAGGTCGCCGACTATGCGTCTCGCAAGAAGCTGTCGGTGAGCGAGGCCGAGCGCTGGCTGGCGCCCAATCTCGGCTACGAGCGTTAAGCCCCAGTCTGGCTAATGCCAATCAGGCCTGATCGTAGGCCTTCTTAAGCCACTCCTTCAGCTCAGCGTCAATTTCAATGGGGTCTTCCACCCGAACCCGGTGACTGACCATGGCGCTAAAGCTGCCGGAAAGCTCCAGTCGGTCGTCTGAATCAACCCCAGCCAGGCTGATGCCAACGTCCAGGCGCGATGAGGTGGACGGCTGAATAATGGCAAACTGTTTGTTTCGTCGCAGGCTCACATAGCTCTTTTTCGGCGATATCTGCACATCTTCACCAAACCGTTCAACCACCCCGATCAAGGTATCGTAGATCGGCCGCAGCGCTGACTTGGGACCGGCGTATTGGGTTTCCACCAATTCTTCCGGAGATTTCATGGACTCACCGGTTTTTAAAAACTCCGATGCAATAAGATTGGCGAATCCGTGAGTAACCTGATGTTCGGTTTTCAGGTGGTTGACCAACTCACCGTGCTTGACCAGGCCAGCGTCGCGCAGGAGCTTGAGCCAGGAACTTAAGTCTTTGCCGGTCTTCTCCGGCAGGTTGTTGACCATGGTTTGTAGCTGTTCTTCCGGAGATGCCATCAATGCTCCGCAGGTTATTTAAACTAGTCCAAGCATAGGCCCGCTGCTGCACTTAGACAAGCGCAGCGGCCGTTAGCCATCGTGGCAGCTGGCCAAAGGCATCTGATTGGCAGGCCCAATTCACCCGCCAACAGCCCTATTGAAATCGCTATATCCGATTGTCAGAGGCTGTCCTGGTCAATTTTTTCGGGATAAAGGGCCACCGCCTCGGCCTTGATAGCCTTGACCGCATCAACCACCGCCGGCGCCACCAGGTGATATCCGCCCCGGAAGGTGACAATACCCAGCTCGCCGTTTCCCAAGGCCTGCTGCTGCTGCGCTGTGACAAATATTTTTCGGATTTTGCCCGCATATTCAAAAAAGCGGTCGATCTCGGCAGCAGCGCTGTTTTGAGAGGCTGGTTGCACAAGCTTCGCCAGAGCGTCATTCAGGGCCTTGCGCTGCTCCTGTTTCAGGCGCTTGTCCCGGGCGCTGATATCACGCTGGCGCTGTTCATCCCGGGCCCGTTGAGAGTAGGCCTGGGCCAGGGAAATCTCGCCGCCGGAGGAAGCCTTTTCCTTGCCGCTAGCTTTGCCGGGCTTATTTTGCCTGGCCCGTTTTTTGGCAGGTTTTGGGGCTTTTTTTGGCGCCAATCCCAGCTGCTTCAGCTGATCGGCCAGGGAAGATCCACTCATCGGCGTCAGTCTCCTACGTCATCGCCATCGATCTGGCCAGTAATACGCCGGCGCACATGAGACCAGGACATCCCCACCGCCAGCACCGTTGCCACAATAACCAAGGCCACCCAGGTCAGCACCGACCCACCGTCCAGTCGCAGCCAGCTAAGATCAACCAGCAGCCAGACCAGGGCCGCCATCAGGGCCATCACCAGCACAATTCCCAGCACGCCGATACTGCGCCAGGTGGCGCGCAAAAAAATCACCAGGCCAATTAAAAGAACAATTCCAGCCATCACTTTCAGCGGCAGCTGCTGGGTTAGAGAATCGTTAAGCCAGTGGAAATAGGAATATCCGGTGGGGTTGAAGATCGCACCGGTTAGTCCCAGGGCGGCAAGCCAGCGCAGGGCAAAGCCGCTGAATCCCAGGGGAGATGAGGCCATACTGTCAGTTGTCCATGGGTCTTTTGGGCTTATTCATCAGCCCGATGACTGTGAGTGTTCAATCGATGCAGGGCATTTTAAATCCCCCGGCAAAATTTTTCCTGAATTAAATTGGCCATCCTGAGCTCCTGGGCCGTTCATGAATTCACCCCCGCTGTCAAATGGTCGAATCCCCCAGTTTCCGCTAAATTGAACCCATGGCAAACCATTTTCCATCGCTGCCGCCCAGCACTTATCGCCAAAGCCAGTCTCAATGGAGCTGGACCGGTGGCTTTGGCCTTTTGGGCCTGGCACTACTGGCCTATTGCCTGACCAGGCCGCCACCGCCGCCGCCGCTGCCCCAGTTAGCCCAAATCCAGCAACGGGGAACCCTGCGCATCGCCACCATCAATAGCCCGGTAACCTTTTTTAATTTGCAAGAACGCGACACCGGCCTGGAATACGACCTGGCCCAGGAATTCGCCGCAGACCTTGGCGTAAAGTTGAAAATGATCACGGTAGCCAGTTTTGCTGAGCTGCTGGAGTCGGTGACCAACGGCAGGGCAGACCTTGCTGCGGCCAATATTACCGTTACCCCGGCGCGGCAACAGCGAGCCCGATTTACCATTCCCTACACCTCCACGGTGCAATATGTGGTGTACAAAGCTGGACAGAAAAAACCGCGTTCCCTGGCTGACCTGGCAGGTCGGCAGCTGACCGTGGTCGCTGACTCCAGCTACGCTGAGACTCTGGCGGAGATCGAGCAACAGATGCCGCTGCTGCGCTGGTCCGCGGCCCAGACCGATATAGAATCCCTGTTTGACGCGGTTAGCGAAGGCCAGCAAGACCTGACCGTGGCCGATTCCACGGTGCTGGATATCCAGCAGCGGTTCTTCCCCACCCTGCGCCGAGCCTTTGCTCTGACCGAACCACAGCCCATTGCCTGGGCATTTCCGCTGCACCAGGACGAGTCCTTGCTTAGGGCCGCCAATAAGACCCTGAAAAGGCTTACCGACAGCGGCCAACTGGCGGATATCAAGGACCAGTACACGGCCCATATTGCCCACTACGATCGCAGCAACAGCCATTATTTTCTTCGGCACATCCGCAGCCGCCTGCCCACACTGAAAGCCTATTTTGTCGCTGCCGCACAAGACACCGGCGCCGACTGGCGACTGCTGGCAGCCATCGGCTACGCTGAATCACACTGGAATCCCGAGGCGGTCTCGCCTACGGGGGTGCGGGGGGTGATGATGCTGACCAGTTCAACCGCAGCCATGATGGGGGTTGAAGAACGAGAAGACCCGGCCCAGAGCATTGCCGGTGGTGCCCGGTATCTGGCCCGGGTGATGAAAAAATTCCCCCGGCGAATTCGCGAGCCTGATCGCACCTGGTTGGCATTGGCCGCCTACAACATTGGGTTTTCCCACCTTGAAGACGCGCGCATTTTGACCCAGCGAGCTGGCCAGAATCCAGATCGCTGGGAAGATGTGGCCCAGCATTTACCGAAACTCAATCAACCACAGTGGTATCGGACCACCCGCCACGGTTATTCTCGGGGCCGGGAGGCGGCGGGCTATGTGCGCAATATCCAAAGCTATTACGACATCCTAAACTGGGCAACGGCCACTGAAAACCCGGTGGGAAGCGCGGAACTTGCGCCATGACGGCCAGGGACTGACAGCCAGGAAGCGGATAAGCTGACAAAAGTTGACTATGATTCTCATTGAAAAAACTGCCGTAATGGTTTGAAATCTATGCGTGTTTTGCTGCACTAACAGATTGGGTGTTATTATTTGTCCGGGGAATAAACATTTACTTGGCGCGACCGTCCGTCGCTTTGAGTCCAGCGACACGGTTACCGGCAGGATGCTCGGTTGCCTGATGGGGAGATCATTAATCGAATGATTGAATTTGGGCACGGAACCCATGTTGGTCTTCGTCGTGAACACAACGAAGATACCTACTGTGCAGAGCCGGATCTGGGTCTATGGTTGGTCGCCGACGGTATGGGCGGGCACGACCTGGGCGAGGTTGCCAGCGCTATCGCACGGGACACCGTCGTGGAAGAATTTCGCGAAGGTAAGTCCCTCTCAGAGGCGGTGCAGGCTGCGGCCCAGCACATCGTTGATCAATCGAAAGCCAGACAAAGCGCGATGCCCATGGGCACCACCCTGGTGGCCAGTCTGATCAAGGATCATCACTACGAAGTTGCCTGGGTAGGCGATAGCCGGGTCTATTTATGGAATGGGACGCTGGAGCAACTCACCAGTGATCACTCCTACGTGCAGGAACTAGTGGACCAGGGGGCCATTAGCTCTGAGCAGGCCAAAACCCACCCCCATCGGAACGTGGTGACCCAGGCTCTTGGAGTTACCGACCCCGCGTCCCTCAGCGTTGATACGGTCAAAGGTGAGCTTAAAACGGGCGAGATGCTGCTGCTATGTAGCGACGGCCTGACTGAAGAGGTGGATGATGAATACATCGCCCACGTGCTTTCAAAGAATATGAGCCCCCAGGAAAGCGTTGACCATCTTATTTTGGCAGCCCTTGACCACGGCGGCTCGGACAACGTCACGGTACTGCTGGTCGGCGAGCGTTAAGTTCCCGGCCAATTAGCGCCTTCGCCCACCCAAACTACCCTTTGTTAAGTTAGTTCGCCCTGTTCTCATCCACCTGACGCATTAGGGCGGCCAGGTCAGCATTATCAGGCTCAGCCTGCAGTCCTCGATCAATCATGGCTCTGGCCTTATCCCATTCGCCCCGGCCGATACGCACCTCAGCCGCCCGCAGCCATAGCCCGGCAATTCGGGCCAGGCGCTCTCCGGCCCGCCGGTTTAAGGGCTCCAGAGCCTTCACTTCCAGGTATTTATCCATCGCATTTTCCCCCGGCGGATGGGAGAAAATGTTGGCATCGAAGTAGTTATCAGCCTGTTTCAGCAGTTCGGCCACCCGGGCCTTATCCCCAGCGCTGAGCACCGGTTCAGCGCTCAAATTCTGATCTGCCCCATTGGATTCAACGGGCTTGTCGACGGGCCCAGGTTCAGGTGGCTCGTCCTCTGGTTTGGGCGGGGCAAGCACCTGACTCGCGCTGGTACAGCCGTCGGCGCTGGTTGCCAGGGGGTCGATCAGCACGTAGCCCTGTCCTTCAATTTCGTTTAACAGATACTCTATTCCCTGATCGCCAGGGAACTCCACCGAGGCCTGGCGCAGCAGGGTATAGGCATTTTGCAGTTCACCCTTGGCCCATTCAGTTTCGGCGGCAGATTCAATTTGATTGGCCAGTTCCCGCAGCTTCAGCCGCGCCGAATCGTTATCAGCGTCCTCTGCCAGCACCGTTCGATAACGGGCCAGTGCGCTTTCACCGTCATTGCACAGCAGCTGACCGGCGGCGATAAAGCCATCAGCTTCGCCCATCAACAGGGCAAAACGCTCCCTCTGCTCAATTTTGGGATCGGGCACCGGAGGCGAATCAATGGGCGCGGGCTCTGCGCCAGGCTCCGGCGGGACCGGCTCATCGCCTGAGCCGAAGGTTCTCCAACCAAATACCCCCAGGAAAATCATCGCGATCAGCGCCGTGCCACCCACCACCAGGGGCACCGGCGAACGGCCACCGCTTGCTTCGCTGGAGCTATCTGTGTTTGCCGCCGCCCGGGGCGAAGGCGCCGGCGTAGATCTACTGGCGGCCTCTTCCGGAGTCATCTTGCGACGGGTGGTTTTTCGCGCTGGAGCCACCGATCCGGTGACCATTTCCAGATCATCGAGAAAATCATCCGCCTGGGGATAACGTTCGTCGCGATTTTTCGCCATCAGCTTTTCGATCAGTCGCTGAAAATGGCTGAACTGCGAAGGCACCTCGGGACAAGGCTCGTTGATCTGCATCAGAGCCACGGAAAAAGGATCATCAGCGTCGAAGGGTGGTTTGCCCGCCAACATTTCGTAAAACACGACGCCAAGGCTATACAGGTCCGTGCGGTGATCGACCTTTTCACCCTTGGCCTGCTCCGGGCTCATGTAATGAGGCGTGCCAATGGAGGTGCCCAGCTTGGTGGCGCCGGTGTTGGAATCCACCGCTTTGGCGATACCAAAGTCCCCCAGCACACAGTCACCGTTGCCCCGGAAAAGCAGGTTGCCGGGCTTCACATCCCGGTGGACAAATCCCTTTGAATGGGCGAACTGCAGGCCCTGGGCAATGTCGGTGATGATTTGAACGATGTCCGCCTCGGACATGCCCTCGTTCATCTTATCCCTGGCGGTGCCTCCCGGCAGGTATTCACTGGCCATGTAGTAATGGTTGTCGTGAACACCGATGTCGTAAACCGTCAGCAGGTTGAGGTGGGTTAGTTGAGCGGCGATACGCCCCTCTTTCAGGAATCGCTGGCAGTAAGTTTCATCCACCGCCAGGCCGGGCGTCATGACCTTAAGTGCCACATCCCGATGCAGGTTTTCCTGGATGGCAAGATACACGGTTGCCATACCACCAGAACCAAGCTCTCGCTGGATTTCGTAGCCAGGAATATCCACTAACTGGACTCCATCAAATGTTCGAGGCCGCAGCAAAGTGCTGCGGCCTGCGGAAATATCCCAGAGTTTGACCGCTCATGGCACCAACGCGAACTGCCTGGGCTGCACGATACCTGTCTGGGCCAACCTTAGGATCAGGGGGCGGCGTCTTTCAACGCCTGCAGGGCTCGAACAAATCGCCCCTGCTGATAGTTATCTTCATCTTTGGTGGCTTCAAACAAGGCCTCGGCCTTGGTCCGCAGAGTCTCAGCCCGCTCCGCGGTTATCACCTGTTCGTTCTCGAAGGCCAAAATCATTGTATCCACGGCCATCGCAGCCTGCTCGGCATTGGCGTAGTCCCGATATTGACCTCGCTCACCGTCTGCCACCACGCTGGCCAAAACGCCTTCCAGCAGCGCACCGTCGAACTGGGATGACTGTACTCGATCAACCGCGGAGCGAAGCGCGCCCAGCACCGACCTGGCAGCCTGCACCGTCTCAGCACGGCCTTTGGTGGTAGCGACGTGCAAATCACGGATCTGCTGGGACAGTCCCTGGCCCTGGGTCGCATTTAGCGCGGTGAGAACGTGCTTAAACATCAGCAAGCTGGCGTCGTTGTAGCGAACCACGCCGGGACCAAGGCCGGTACCCGAACGCGGGACCCACTGATCACCAAACATTGAACGGTGGCACGCATGACAGTCGAACAGCACCAGTTCCGGGAATATCCCATCGGTGCCTGCTCGATCATCCATCAGCGTTTCCAGCTGAGTAATCGCCGCCACGCCCTGGCCCACCGCCCAATCTCTGGCGCCGTTCAGATCACCCTTGCGCTGCAGGTAATCCTCATCCACTTCAAAGTGAGGATTTAACCAGGTGAAGGTATCCAGTTCAAAGGACAGGCGCGGATGGCCGGCACCCATGATGCGATGGGTGATCATCTGGTCTTTGGTGCCAAGGTGGCAGGTCAGACACAGCTCAGCGCGACGCTGGGGGTTTTCGGTGGGATAAAGACCTGCCGCCAAATTATCAGCATGGCTCACCTGACCGGATGCATGGGATGACAGATATTGTTCGGCACCGCCATGACAGCTTTCGCAGCCTACCCCGTCAGCGATGTCGAACTTCTCGCCCCGGGACGCTGCCGGAACGTTGTCCGCGTGACAGTCCAGACAGATCCCCGCTTCGTGGGCGTTACCCAGGCCCATGTTTCGAGCAATACGCTTAGAGCGCTCGTTGAGCAATACCTTGTAGGCGCCAGCGTGCGGATCGTAACTTTGCCAGGTGGCGAATTCATTTTGTAAGACGTTGGAATCCCGAAACGCGGACACCGAGCCGTGACATGTGCTGCTGGCGCAACTCGCTACGCCCAGATGCCGGTTATCATCCCCGGGCGGTAAGGCATAGACGGATGTGATCATCGATGTCGTCATCAGACAACCCAGCAACCAAGAAAGGTTTCGCTTCATTTTCGTTCCCCTTTGGCCAGCCGTCCTGGCCCGCTCTGCCCCCGTCGGGCGCATCTTGCATTAGATCGTAAGTATGCCACTGTCTTTCCACGATTGCCCGCTTTTCAGGTAAACTTCGGCCCTTCGGGGCATCTGGCGGAACGCTAAGCGATATCGCTTAGCGCCAGCGCGCATAAGCCGCGCTCAAACTCTTACTGCGTGGACCGCCACCACTCAGGCCGAGGGCCTGGCTAAAGTAAAAACTCGGCGGGACGATAAAACAGGACTCATCGTGCAAATGAAACAACGTATCGTGCTTGGAACTCTCTCACTACTTCTCCCCGGCCTTGCCCTTGGCGCTGCGACAGGAGAACTGGACCTGACCTCACACTGGGTTGGGTTTACCGCTTTGGGTATCTTTATTGCCGCCTACTCCCTGGTGATAGGCGAGGAATTTACCCACCTGCCCAAGTCCAAGCCGGTGATGCTGGCGGCCGGTCTGATCTGGGTCATTATTGCCATTGAATATGCCAATAATGGGCTCAACCACTCCGCGGAGCATGCGGTACGGGTATTCCTGATCGAGTTTTCAGAGCTTTTCCTGTTTCTGCTGGCGGCGATGACATACGTCAACGCCATGAGCGAACGCAACATCTTTGAGGCCCTCAGGTCGTTCCTGGTCAGCCGCGGCTACAGCTACCGAAAATTGTTTTGGATCACCGGCATTTTGAGTTTTTTCCTGTCGCCGGTGATCGACAACCTGACCACAGCCCTGGTGATGTGTGCGGTGGTGATGGCGGTGGGCCGCAACAGCCCCAAGTTTGTCGCCATCAGCTGCGTCAATATTGTTGTTGCCGCTAATGCCGGCGGCGCCTTTAGCCCGTTTGGTGATATCACCACCCTGATGGTGTGGCAGTCCGGCCTGGTGCCCTTTAGTACATTTTTCGCGCTGTTTATCCCGTCGGTGGTGAACTACCTGATTCCGGCGGCCGCCATGCACTTTGCTGTGCCCAACGAATTGCCTGAGGTCTCCGGTGGCACCGTCAGCATGAAACGGGGCGCGCGGCGAATCATGTTTCTGTTTATCTGCACCATCGTGACGGCGGTGAGCTTTCACAACTTCCTGCACCTGCCGCCATTCCTGGGCATGATGACGGGCCTGGCTTACCTCAAGTTTTTTGGCTACTACCTGAACCGAACTCACCACAAAGAGCTGGAGTTCGAGTTTGCCGCGGGCCGGCCCGGTGACGTGAGCGCGTTTGACAGTTTCCGCAACGTAGCCCGAGCCGAATGGGACACCCTGCTGTTTTTCTTCGGCGTCATCATGTGTGTGGGTGGACTTGGGTTTATCGGCTATCTGGCACTGGCCTCCACCGCCATGTACGGCGAGCTTGGACCAACCATTGCTAACAGCTTGGTGGGCGTTATGTCAGCCATTGTTGACAACATTCCGGTGATGGTTGCGGTGCTGCAGATGCAGCCGGCCATGGATGAAGGCCAGTGGCTGTTGGTCACCCTAACCGCAGGCGTTGGAGGCAGCATGCTGTCCATTGGTTCTGCCGCCGGGGTGGCGCTAATGGGCCAGGCTCGAGGCGCCTATACCTTCTTCGGCCACCTGAAGTGGACGCCGGCCATTGTGGTTGGCTACGTGGTCAGTATCTACGTGCACCTGTGGGTCAACGCCGCTTACTTCAATAAGATCCCGGTTACCGGATAGCGGTGCACTTGCGCGTCGGCGAACCCCTAAGCGGGGTTTTCCGGCTCGGTCATGCGCTGCCAGATACTCCTAGCCCCAGCTTCACCCTCTATTTGCTGCAGACGCTGCTGGTGAGCCAGCTGCTCATCGGCGCTAGCTCGGCGAACCGACAATGGCGGCCGCTCAAGGGGGCGCGCCAGGGAGGCGGAGGACTCACCCTGGCCACTGGCCAACTCCAGTGACAGGCTGGTCTGCCCGCCGGTCATCGACAGATATACCTGGGCCAGGATACTGGCATCCAGCAGCGCTCCGTGGAGCTCACGACTGCTATTGTCCACCTCATAGCGACGACACAAGGCGTCCAGTGAATTACGGGCGCCCGGATGCATCTTGCGCGCAAGGTCCAGGGTATCAAGCACGCTACAGCACTCGGTCACCCCAGCCTGCCGCCCCAACAACCGCAGCTCGTGGTCTAAAAACCCCACATCAAAGGGCGCGTTATGGATCACCAGCTCAGCGCCTTCGACGAAGCTTAAGAATTCATCACTGACCTGGGCGAACAGGGGTTTGTCCGCCAAAAACTCATCGCTGAGACCGTGCACCTCCAAGGCGCCGGCATCCACCTTTCGCTCCGGGTTCAGATAGCGGTGAAATTTCCGACCGCTTAAGCGTCGGTCGATCAACTCCACGGCACCGATTTCAATCACCCGATGACCCGCCGTTGGCTCAAGACCTGTGGTCTCGGTATCAAGCACTATCTGTCTCATGAAGGGATGCCATCCCTTGCCAGGCAGTCCGCCCGTTCGTTACCGGGGTCTCCGCTGTGACCTTTAACCCAGTGCCAATTGATGCTGTGACGGCCGGTGGCCTGATCCAGGGCCTGCCACAAATCCTGATTTTTTACCGGCTTACGCGCAGAGGTTTTCCAGCCGTTACTCTTCCATCGCTCCAGCCAGCGGGTCACGCCGTCCCGCACGTAAGTTGAGTCGGTGAACAATTCAACCTGGCACGCACGCTTGAGGGCGTTGAGGGCCTCAATCACCGCCTGCATTTCCATCCGGTTGTTGGTGGTTTGATCGGCGCCACCGTTAAGCTCACACTCACGGCCAGCGCTGATCAACAGCGCGCCCCAGCCACCGGGACCGGGATTGCCACTGCAGGCGCCGTCGGTGTATATCGTTACTTGCATTTAGAAAGATACCTTCAGGTGGATTTGCGGCTTTGGGCACTACCCAGTCGACGTCCCGCCGCTGCCACCGCCGCCAGGCGGCCGGGGCGAAGTGGCACAACGGTGGCCTCGGCGCTGTTTTTCCTGGCCACAAGCACAAAAGACTGGCCAACCCAGCCCAGCCAAGGCGCGCCGGACCAGCGCCGGCAAGTTCGAGCCAGCCAACCCCGCAGACGCCCTCCCCGTTCGCTGATCGGCCGCACCAGCAGGGTTTGGAAATCGAACCCGCGCAGCTGCTCAGACATGGCCGGCGGCGACAACGGGTGCATCAGGGCCGGGTGACGATAGCGCCGGGGGCTGAGACCGGTGATCACCGCAATCCCGCCAGGACGCAGCACCCGATGCAGTTCAGCCCACAGCTCCCGGCGCCCCGGAGTCTGCTCGTGGACGTGATCAAGCACCATTAGCGCCACCGATTCATCCTGCAGGGGAAGCGAGGCTAGGGTGCCAGCCACACAGCCGTGCAGCCCCCCGGCGGAGTCCACCGACAGCTGATGACAGCTGATGGTCTGGGCGGTGGCCAGCAGATCTTCAGCACTGCCCAAAGCGCTAATCTGCAGTGCGTGGTAGCCGAACACGTTTTCCACCACCGATCGACACACGGCCACTTCCGCCGTCCGCAATCCTTTGGACAGGGTGATGGCTGGCGCTTTAAAGATCGGTGATTGGTCGAGCATCTAACTGACCCGTTCGGTCCTGCATTCAGGCGGCTATTATACCTCAATGAGACTCATCCTCCGACCCGCATAGCGGTTTTCTGCGGCCGGCTTTTCATGGCTGGCGCCTTCCAGTATCGTGTGGCGCTTTACTACACTGAGCCTGCGCGGCTACCCGCATCAGGCCAACACAGGGAACAACACCATGGGATTTCTTGACGGAAAAAAGGCGCTGATTGTTGGCGTGGCAAGCAACCGCTCAATCGCCTGGGGAATCGCTGAAGCCATGCATCGCCAAGGCGCAGAGATTGCCTTCACCTATCAGAACGAAAAACTGAAATCCCGGGTAGAGAAAATCGCCGAGCAGTGTGGCTCATCCATCATCATGCCCTGTGACGTGGCTGAGGACGCGCAGATCGATGCGGTGGCTGCCAACCTCACTGAGCAATGGAACACCCTGGATATCATGGTGCATGCGGTGGGTTTTGCGCCTCGGGAACAGCTGGTAGGAAACTTCGCTGAGGCGGTAACCCGTGAAGGGTTTCAAATTGCCCACGACATTAGCTCCTACAGCTTCGCAGCACTAGCCAAGAGCCTGCATCCATTGATGAAAGGCCATCCCAGCGCGTTGATGACGCTGTCGTACTTAGGCGCGCTGCGGGCCATGCCTTACTACAACGTTATGGGTCTGGCGAAGGCCAGCCTGGAAGCGTCGGTGCGCTATTTGGCCCAAAGCCTGGGTCCTGACGGCATTCGAGTTAACGGCATTTCAGCTGGGCCGATTAAGACCCTGGCGGCGTCGGGAATTTCTAATTTCCGCAAAATGCTGGATCACGTGGAACGCAGCGCCCCACTGCGCCGAACCGTTACCAAGGAAGAAGTCGGCAATGTGGCCGCCTTTTTGTGTTCAGACCTAGCCTCCGGCGTGACCGGTGAAATCACCTACGTGGATTCAGGCTATAGCATCCTGGGCATGCCGGATCTGGAGGCTGATGCCTAAGACAGGCCACGTTGCTGCGCCGGGACGCCCCGCGGCCTCCCGGCCTGTGACTCAAACCCGAGCTGGCCGGAGGTAATCAAACCTTGTTCGGAGAGCTGCCTTAGAAATTGGCCCCGGCAGGTGCCAGACGGTCTTCAACCACGTTGATGTTGGCGCTGGCTCGCAGCGCTGCATCAGCGGCGGAAATTTCTTCTGAGGTAAGGGCCCGGACAATTCGAGACGATACCGTTTCAACGCCAGCCTCGTCTTCCTGACCGTCGCTGACCGACTGAAGAGCCACCGCTGCAAATTGGTCTGGGCCCACCGGCACTACGTCATAGACCGCGGCCCCGCCCTGGGGTTTCGGCAGCCGGAACACACCCTGGGCGAGCTGAGAATCTACTTCACCGGGGCGGCCGAAACGAGGCACATCCAATGCCTGAACTACTGCTCGGGTCTGGTCGTCGCTTTGATCGTCAAGCTGGCCGTCGGTCTGGCCGTCGGTCTGGCCGTCGGTCTGGCC
>CAYGPO010000027.1:29268-35275 GCA_964351665.1 uncultured Gammaproteobacteria bacterium
CAGCGGCTAACGAACCAGCCAGAGAAGCCGCCTTGACGGCGCTGCGAGCCGCTTCCTCAGCCAGCCGACGTGACTCAGCCACGGAGATTTTCTCGATCACCTGATCCCGGACCTGATCCAGCGGCGATAAGGCAGCATCGATGCGCTCGGTCACCCGCAGCACCAGGGTCTGGGTATCGGTCAGGTTAATTGGGTCACTGTTGGAGCCCTCAAGCAAAACCTGATCGGCGTATGCCGCCGCTACCACCTCGGGGTTGACGGCAATGCCAACCCCGCCGGTGCGGGAAAACGGCTCACTGGTCTGAATTTCCAGACCCAGGGAATCAGCGGCAGTCTGCAGGCTGCCGGCGTCTTCATAGCTAAGATCATAAAGGCGATCTTGCTGCTCTATGTAGAGCCGCTCTACCTCAGTCTCCCGATAGTCAGCGGCCAGCTCCTCACGGGCCTCCTCAAATGATTTTCCGCGAGTTTCTTCGACTTCCCGCAGCCAGATAACGTGAAAACCAAAGGCCGTATTAACCGGGTCGGATACATCGCCGGGCTGCATAGCGAACAGACTTTGTTCAAACGCTTCAACCATGTCGCCCCGCTCAACCCATCCCAGGTCGCCGCCGGCTGAGGCTGAACCCAGGTCGTCGGACAGCTCTTTTGCCACTTCGGCAAAATCTTCACCGGCTCTGATCCTGGCCACAGCAGCCGCTGCCGTTGCCTCAGCGGCCTGTAACTCGGCGGCATCGGCATTTTCACCGGCTTCGATCAGTATATGGGACGCCATGCGGCGCTCTGGAATCATGAATCGGGATCGCTGCGCCTCGTAGCGCTGTAACAGCGTGCTCTCGCTTACCTCAATATCGGAAGCCAGCGCTTCGCTGGTTAGTTCGACGTACTGCACCACCACCTGTTCCGGGTTAGTGAACTCCTCCGGATTGGCGTCGTAATACGACTGTATGTCTTCGTCAGTCACCGTCACCTGGTCGCGAAACTCCGCGGATTTAAAGGACAGGTGGCTAAAGGATCGAAGCTGGGCCTGCAGACGTTGAGCCCGGGAAATTTCTGATGGCAGCGCAAAGGCTGATGACTGTAGAGTGTTGGAAATTTCGTTGGCCAGCAGGTCTTCGGTCAGGTCATTTTCGAAACTCCGAGGAGTCATACCCTGCTGAGCCAACAGAGCCAGGTACTGATCCTGATCAAAGCTGTTGCCGACGTTGAAGGCCGGAATCGATTGTATGGTTTGTCTGATGCGCTGGGGAGAGATAGCCAGGCCAGCATTTTGTGCCGACTGAATTCGCAGTTCGCGGCCGATCATCGACTCCAGGTGTTCGCGGCGAATCAGCGGCTGGTCAAAGTAGCTGGTGCCCAAGGAATTGCCAAATCGTGATTGCATCTGGGCCCGATAACGACTGAAGCTGCTGGTGAATTCCGCCAGCGGAATCTCTTCACCGTTAACGGCGGCGACAGCATCTTGAGGCGTAGTATTGAAATATTCAAAACTTCCGGTAGCCACCAGAACCACACAAATGGTTCCGATAATGGTCCAGGCGATAAAGCCCGACGCCCGATCCCTGATTGCCTGCATCATCATTGCTGTACTCCATGGCCCCGTCTGCGCCGAACCATCATTTTTCTGAAAGCCTTCTGAACTAAACCGCAACTCAAATATCGATGCGCTCAGCTGACCGAAGGGTAAGTCTACCCGTCAATTTTTACTAGACAAAAACAAAGGGCGCCTTAAATAAGGCGCCCTTTGAGTGCATGGCGGAGTGGACGGGACTCGAACCCGCGACCCCCGGCGTGACAGGCCGGTATTCTAACCAGCTGAACTACCACTCCTAAACATGGTGGTGGGTGCTGCAGGGCTCGAACCTGCGACCCTCGCCTTGTAAGGGCGATGCTCTCCCAGCTGAGCTAAGCACCCCCCGTGAAGGCGCGCTAGTTTACGGCATCCTTGAGGCCTTTGCCAGCCTTGAATGACGGAATTTTAGACGCCTTGATTTTAATCGTTTCTCCGGTCCGAGGATTACGGCCGGTACGCGCAGCACGCGCCTTGACGCTGAAGGTTCCAAAGCCTACCAGAGAAACCGTGTCACCAGATTTCAGTGCCTTGGTAACAGAAGCCAGCACAGCCTCTACGGCGTCAGCTGCATCGCTCTTACTCAGATCAGCCGCGTTGGATACTGCTTCGACGAGCTCAGTCTTATTCATAATTATTTCCTATTGTGTACGGCGCACCGCATGTGTATGGCGCCGGAGACCCAGTCCTTTGATCAGGGTCTTCCGACAATTTACCGAAAGCGGAAAGGCGGCCGCAGAATAACTCCCGCAGCAATCTACCGATATCTTTCACCCCTTCCCAATCCGCTGGACTGTGGCCCCAGATTGCCCATGAAGCCCCTCCACAGATAACCAGCTACCTCGGCGAAGAAGCGTTTATACCAGCCTGTCAGGGCAAGGGCAAGGAATTGTCCTGCAACCGTGATATTCGCCGGAAAGTCAATAGCGGCGCGGGCTTGGAAAGAATTTGGAAAAAAAATACTGGCAAGCTTTTGATCGAAAATGGTTGACTTTTAGCATCAACTTATGTGTTTCCTGAGGCACCTAAAGTGACTTGAGTCATCTCGATGCCAAGCCCTTGATAACACGACCGATGAGCAAGGTGGCAATTCAGATAGTCGGGGACCGATTCGGCAAAACACGGGGCACTGTCAACGCCCGGGAGATAATTTCCCGGCCATCTTCCAGTGGCGAAAAGACCCTACCGGTGGGCTGGGCCATTTTATTGCCCCAGTGCTTTGTGAAAAGTGAGCTCTCAAGTTGTGGAGTTTGGCCGTCACTTTCTCAGATCCCAGCCCACCCCGCGGCGGCCTAAACGCCGGCATCAGTCCAAACAGGAAGCCCTTGAACTGTGCAACATGCACCGGCACCTGCAGACATTTACTACGCCCACAGACCGAACATACCCGCCCAGATCGGCCCATAAACAGACCCGAAGGGCGAGGGTATGTCACGGCAACTGTGAGGCAGTGGAAAATCACTTTTCCGCTGCCAGTGCGGAGTAAGCCCTGGAAGGCTTTCTCCATGCCGGCTAGTGAGCGCGGATCGCCTCCGGGTCATCACCGACCTTGTCTTTCGCTGGCACATCGGCAGCAGCGGCCAGGGGCACTGGCTGAGCCACCAAGGCGTGTTCCAGCACCTCATCAATCCAGCTCACAGGAATAATGGTGAGGTTGCCCTTGACGTTATCCGGGATCTCGGTCAAATCTTTTTTGTTGTCCTCAGGGATCAGCACCGTCTGCACCCCACCCCTGTGCGCCGCCAGCAGTTTTTCCTTCAGTCCGCCAATAGGCAGCACCCTGCCCCGCAGCGTAATCTCGCCGGTCATGGCCAGATCTGCCTTGACCGGTATGCCTGTCAAGGCCGACACCAGGGCAGTGCACATCCCGATACCTGCACTGGGGCCATCCTTAGGCGTAGCACCCTCAGGAACGTGCACGTGGACGTCGACAGAGGCATGAAACTCGTCCTTCAGGCCTAGAGTTGCCGCACGGTTGCGCACCACCGTCATGGCTGCCTGGATAGACTCCTTCATCACGTCACCCAGCTGGCCGGTCTGGAGCATTTTGCCCTTGCCGTTGACAACCGTTGCCTCAATCGTCAGCAGCTCCCCGCCCACCTCGGTCCAGGCCAGGCCGGTTACCAGACCGACTTCGTCTTTCTCTTCTGCCAGACCGTAGCGATGGCGCTTGACGCCCAGATACTTATCCAGGTTGTCCGAGTCAACGGCAATGGCTTCCAGGTCCTGATTGAGAATCAGCTCCTTCACCACCTTACGGCAGATTTTTGCAATTTCACGCTCAAGCGACCGCACCCCTGACTCACGGGTGTAATAACGAATCATGTCCCGCAACGCCGTTTCGTCGATGCTGATCTCAGTTGCCTTAAGGCCCGTGGCTTTTTCCTGCTTTGGCAACAGGTAACGTTGGGCAATGTTGAGCTTTTCGTCCTCGGTATAGCCAGGAATTCGAATCACTTCCATTCGATCCAGCAGCGGCCCGGGAATGTTCAGGGAATTGGCGGTGGCCACAAACATGATCTCCGACAGATCCAGATCCACTTCCAGGTAGTGATCGTTGAAGGCGTGGTTCTGTTCCGGATCAAGCACCTCCAGCAGCGCTGAGGAAGGGTCACCGCGGAAATCCATCGACATCTTGTCCAACTCATCCAACATGAACAGCGGATTTCTTTTGCCAGCCTTAGTGAGATTCTGAACGATCCGTCCCGGCATCGAACCGATATAAGTCCGGCGATGGCCGCGAATTTCCGCCTCGTCCCGCACACCGCCAAGGGACATGCGCACAAATTGCCGATTGGTTGCCCGGGCGATGGACTGACCCAGGGAGGTCTTACCCACACCTGGAGGACCCACCAGACAAAGAATAGGGCCTTTCATCTGGCGCACTCGCTGCTGCACTGCCAGGTACTCCAAAATGCGTTCCTTGACCTTATCAAGACCATAGTGGTCTTCCGCCAGCGCCGCTTCTGCCGCGGCCAGGTCTTTACGAATCCGTGAACGCTTTTTCCAGGGCAGTCCCAGCAGCGTGTCGATGTAGTTGCGCACTACGGTTGCTTCCGCTGACATGGGCGACATCATTTTCAGCTTACCCAGCTCTGACAGCGCCTTCTCCTCGGCGGCTTTGGGCATCCCAGCCTCGGCAATTTTTCGCGCCAGCTCGTCGGATTCTCCCGGGATTTCTTCCAGGTCTCCCAGCTCCTTCTGGATCGCCTTCATCTGCTCGTTAAGATAGTACTCACGCTGGCTTTTCTCCATCTGGCTTTTGACTCTGCCGCGGATGCGTTTTTCTATCTGCAGAACATCAATCTCGCCTTCAACCAGCCCCAACAGTGCCTGCAGACGTTGGCTGATGTCGCCTATCTCAAGGATTGCCTGCTTGTCTTCCAGTTTAATCGCCAGATGGGCGGCAACGGTATCTGCCAGGCGGCTGGGGTCATCAATCCCTGACAGGGTTGCCAGCAGCTCCGGTGGTACTTTGCGATTGAGTTTTACGTACTGCTCAAACAACGACACCAGTGAACGCGCGGTCACGTCCAGCTCTCGGTCAGCCGCATCGGTTCCCGGATCCACCACAGACACCGTGGCAATAAAGTGCTCATCCTGCTGGACCATGCCCTCAACCCGGGCCCGATCAGCACCCTCAACCAGCACTTTAATGGTGCCGTCGGGAAGCTTTAACAGCTGCAACACCGTTGCCAGCGTGCCAACGTCGTACAGATCTTCTGGCTGTGGATCGTCCACCTCAGCAGAGCGCTGGGCCAGCAGCATGATCCGCTTATCTTCGCCCATGGCGATATCCAGGGCCCGAATTGAACGTTCTCGCCCCACAAACAGGGGAATCACCATGTGGGGATAAACCACCACATCGCGCAGCGGCAGCACAGGAACATGGATCAAATCCATGTTGGACCGGTCACCTGGGCCGGTGGGTTTATCGGGGGAAGAAGCAGCCATGGGGCACCTCGGGGTTAATAGTTAGTGTTGTAGATCGTTTGAATCCGCCAGACCTTGAGCCCGATGTCACCCGCACCCGTACGGGGCGGAACATAGTCGGACAAATAATCTGCACCTTGCCTGACGGATTATAGCTTGGCTTGGTCAAGCTGGTGTGACCGGCTCCTCCCCTTGCCGATATAAACGACGGCTCGATTGTGGCGTGCGGCACTGGGAAGAGATTGGGTTTACCGCCGCAGCTTTCAACGGCAAGGCGCCGGCTTTGGCACTTCAGCTTGGGTTGGCACAAGGTGAAGGCGACGTTTCGCCGCCGACCAGTGCTAACCAGGGCCGGCGAACGCGAACAAGCGCCAGGTATTGCCAGGTATTACGACACGGCCATTGTGGGACAGGTATTTTGAGACCGTTATTCTCAGACAGCTATTCTGAGACAGCTATTCTGAGACAGCTATTCTGAGACAGCTATTCTGAGACAGCTATTCT
>CAYGPO010000027.1:35375-39248 GCA_964351665.1 uncultured Gammaproteobacteria bacterium
GAGACAGCTCTGGCGTTTTCGTAGATTAGATACGGCTCTGCTTCACCGTTGATCACCGCTTCGTCAATCACGACTTTGCTGACGCCTTCCATAGACGGCAGGTCGTACATACTGCTCAGCAGCACGTTTTCCAAGATGGTTCGCAGCCCCCGTGCACCGGTTTTTCGATCCATTGCCTTGCGCGCTATGGCGCTCAGGGCATCTCCACGAAACTCCAGTTCAGCAGACTCCATCTCAAACATCTTCTGATATTGCTTGGTGATGGCGTTTTTGGGCTGGGTCAGGATCTTGATCAGCGCGTCTTCGTCCAATTCGCGCAAGGTGGCTACCACTGGCAACCGCCCGACGAATTCAGGAATTAGGCCGTAACGAACCAAATCTTCCGGCTCAACGTCCAGCAGGACGTCGCCCAGATCAGCGCTTTCGTCTTTACTTCGGACCGTGGCCGCAAATCCGATGCCGGTGCTGTCTGAACGGGACTGGATGATTTTTTCCAGACCGGCAAATGCGCCGCCACAAATAAACAAAATGCTGCCGGTATCTACCTGCAAAAATTCCTGCTGGGGATGCTTTCGACCACCCTGGGGCGGCACTGAGGCAACAGTGCCCTCAATCAGCTTCAGCAGCGCCTGCTGTACACCTTCTCCAGATACGTCACGGGTGATGCTGGGGTTTTCGGCTTTCCGGGAGACCTTGTCGATCTCGTCGATGTAGACGATGCCCGTCTGTGCTTTCTCTACGTCGTAGTCGCACTTCTGGAGCAGTTTTTGGATGATATTTTCTACGTCTTCGCCGACGTAGCCCGCCTCGGTCAAGGTGGTGGCGTCAGCGATGGTAAAGGGTACGTTCAGCATCCGAGCCAGGGTCTCAGCCAGCAGGGTTTTGCCGGATCCGGTGGGACCAATCAGCAAAATGTTGCTCTTTGCCAGCTCAACGTCGTCGTTACTGCTGTCGGCTTCAAGCCGCTTGTAGTGGTTATAGACCGCCACTGACAGCACGCGTTTTGCGTGCTCCTGACCGATAACGTATTCGTCCAGAACGTCGTTGATTTCCCGGGGCTTGGGCAGCTTGCTGCGGGCGGCAGTGGACTTTTCTTCGAGTTCTTCCCGAATGATGTCATTACACAGTTCAACGCATTCATCACAAATGAATACGCTAGGGCCGGCAATCAGCTTGCGAACTTCATGTTGACTCTTGCCACAGAACGAACAGTAAAGAATTTTACCGCCGTCAGATTTGCTGGATTTATCTTCGCTCATTTACCGCAGTCAGACGCCTTGGTGTTCGATATTTGAGGATACCACAACGTGGAAGATTTTCCTCAGCCCACAATCCAATTCCCGATAAGCTTATCGACCGGGATTGAATAAGATTAAACGCTGTGCACCGGGCCCGCGTCGCGCTTAGCCAAAACCGTATCGATCAGGCCGTACTCTACCGCTTCATCGCCACTCATAAAACGGTCACGATCGGTGTCGTTTTCAACCTGTTCCACGGTCTGGCCGGTGTGATGGGCCATGATCTGGTTCAACCTGGCTTTCAAGGTCAGCACTTCTCGGGCGTGAATATCGATATCGGAAGCCTGGCCCTGAAAGCCACTGGAAGGCTGGTGAATCATTATCCTGGAGTGTGGCAGACAGGCGCGTTTGCCCGGTTCACCGGCGGCCAATAACAGCGCGCCCATGCTGGCCGCCTGGCCAACGCAAATGGTGCTAACAGCAGGCTTGATGAACTGCATGGTGTCGTAAATCGCCATCCCCGCAGTGACCGAGCCCCCCGGACTGTTGATATAAAAGTTGATATCTTTCTCCGGGTTATCGGATTCCAGGTACAACAGCTGGGCTACCACCAGGTTGGCGACATTGTCGTCCACAGGCCCGACCAGAAAAATCAGCCGCTCCTTCAGCAGACGGGAGTAAATGTCATAGGCGCGCTCACCCCGGGAGGTTTGCTCCACCACCATAGGTACCAGATTCAATGCGGTGGTTTCTATCATGCTGATTCTCCATTGCTTGCTCGGTTCATCAGCTCATCAAAACTGACGGCATTTTCTGTCACTTTGGCCTGACTCAACACGCAATCCACGGCCTGCTCTTCAAGAACCAGATTTTGCACATTGTTGAGCAAATTCTCATCGCTGTAGTAAAGGTTCACCACCGCGGCAGGGTCCTCGTAGGTTGAGGCGATTTCCTGGATGGTCTGCTGGACTCGCGTCCCATCGACACTCAATTTGTTGTGCCTGGCCACCTCACTGACCAGCATCGCGGCTTTCACTCGCCGGGTTGCCGCTTCAGCAAAGCCGGCAGGATCCGGCGCAGCAGCATCGGCAATACCCGCCTGCTGCTGCTGGCGCTGAGCGGCCTGGGCCATGGCCTGCTGCTCCTGGGTAATCATCGACGGGGGAACTTCCAGATCCGGAAACTTCTCCACCAGCCGATTCATCACCCCGGCACGCATGACCCGACTGACAGTCTGCTTTAACTCCCGATTGAGGTTGTCTCTCACTTCGCTGCGAAACTGCTCAATACCGCCTTCGGTCACACCAAAGGTTGCGATGAAATCATCGTCCACCTCCGGCAGGGATGGAGACTGAATTTTTTCCACCCGCAGGGTCATTTCGCCGCTTTTGCCGGCCAACTCCTGCATCCGGAATTCATCGGACAAGGAAACCGTGGCAGTTTTTTCCTGCTCCACAGCCATGCCGGAAAGCTCAGCTTCCACCACCTCGCTGAAGGCGCCATTACCAATGATGGCCCCGGCTCGCTCATCGCCTTCCTCAGGAAAGGTGAAGCCATCGCCGGCGAAACGGAAGTGGAAAAAGACCAGATCGCCGGTTTCCGCCGGGCGCTCCACCTCGTCCCAACCCTGCCGCTGACGGCGCAGGGTTTCAATCATGTTGTCAACGTCAGCGTCGGCCACCTCGGCGACGGGCTTTTCCAGCTCAAGATCCGCCAAATCCAGCGACTCCAGCTCAGGAAACACGTCGAACTCAGCGGTGAACGTGAAATCAACGTCGGGCTCTGGCAGCTGCGCGTCGATCTGCGGAGCTGATGCGACCCTCAGATTTTCCTGGCTGAGGGCCTGTTGGAACGATTGGTTGACCAATTCGTCAACGACCTCTGCTCTAACCTGGCTGCCGAAGCGTTTCTCGATCACGGTCATGGGCACTTTGCCCGGTCTAAAGCCCTTCAGCCTTACCTGCCGTTTCAGATCCTGCATCTTCCCGCTGACCTTGCCAGCGATATCCTGGGCCGGCAGCGCAATCGTCATTTTTCGGCTCAATGAGCCCGTATTTTCAACCGAAACCTGCATCTTTCCTCCGCGGCACTGGATCCTGGCCGGTGGTGTTTTAGAACAATTTTGTGTCGAGTCAGCCCTGGGTGATGCTAAACATCAGCGCCAGCACGCCACTCAACAACTATAAGTAGTGCCCATTTTGCCAATATCAATTGGCAGAGTCTGGCAATGTCGTTCCGCAGGGCTGGCCACCGCGGCTCGATTGGCCTTGGCCAACACCCAAACCGCCGAACCCCAAGCGTTCAATTGTCGGGATGGCATCAGGGGGTGATGGTGCGAAAGGAGAGACTCGAACTCTCACGGGTTACCCCACTGGCACCTAAAGCCAGCGCGTCTACCAATTCCGCCACTTTCGCGGTGTAAATGGGGTGAGCGACGGGGTTTGAACCCGCGACCTCTGGAGTCACAATCCAGTGCTCTACCAGCTGAGCTACGCCCACCACAACCGTTTGCTGCCCTAACCCAGCCAAAAAACCCCGTTGCGCCATAGGCCAACAGGCTTATCGACTTCTTGAGCCACCTGGCGCGCCCGGCAGGACTCGAACCTGCAACCGTCGGCTTAGAAGGCCGGTGCTC
>CAYGPO010000028.1:0-23967 GCA_964351665.1 uncultured Gammaproteobacteria bacterium
TGGGTGTTAGGCGGCGGAGAGAGTTGGCATGTCAACTGAGGAGGACTTTTGGCGGTCGTTCGTAGAAGCTGCCTCGAGTCTCGCGGATGTAGATCGACCCGACCGGGAACAGCAGCTTGACGCACTGCTTGAAGCACTCCATCGATACCACGAGTCACTCTACTTCGAAGTAGGGGGTCCCCCAGAGGGACCGAACGAACTTGTGATCACCGCTGAGGGGCGTCGGGAGCATTTTGATATTGTGAAGGCTCTTGTGGCTTCGGCACCTACGCTCGACGACTGGGTGTTCATAGCTTTGAAACCTGCCCATGGTTTCAGGTTCGTTACCGAGTACGAAGGGGTAGCGGCGGATCCCAAGGAAATGTGGTTCCTGCCTCTCGAAGACTCGGAGGGTCGGCTGGGGCTGAGGATTGCGGGACCTGCGTATGAGCATGAACGTCTGGATGAGTTTCGGTACGCTTGCCTCCTACAGCTGGATGGCGGGTTGGGAGAGGAGCAAGCGCAGCGCGAGGTAGCACACGTCGAGGTTGCGGAATTACCTGCTGATCCGGCGGCGGCTGGGTACATTGAGCTCGTGGAGCTTCCCGCTTTCATTCAGTGGCGAAATGGCCAGAAGTTGCACTGATGCCCTCGCGCCGGCCGCCTAACATGCGGGTGGAGCCGACATTTGCAATCCGGCGCCCGGCGTTGCCACTCTGGTTGCCGCATTGCAAATGCGGCTCACCCTTGGTGTTATGAGCTACAAACGAGGAGAAAATTGATTATGAAAATATTGGTAGCTCTGACTGCGATCAGTTTGTCCTTCGATGTCTTTGCGCTTAGCTGCGGTGAAGAAGGAAGGGCGTCCCAGTCCGTCATTGCTTGGTCGGGCGAGAAGGAGTTGGCGAGTTGGGAGGTGACCTCCGAATCTCAGATACAAGACCTGACAAGATTTGGGGCTCCAGTAGGAGTGCGGGTATCTCCTGCGCCTCGAGAACACTATAAAAAACTCGGTCACGCTGGTGAGTGGGTCCCTGAAATCGTCAAAGTCGAGATCATCAACACGCAACTGGATACAAGAGATGTGCTGGTTCAAGGTTGGGGAGGCGCGAATTCTGTTCAGCATTTCCAAGACGAGTCGTACGCTGAGGGCGGTCTTCGTTTGTTCCTGTTGAAGCCTGTGTGCGTCCGGACCGCTCATAACTAATGCGTGCAGCTGACTGTCAAAACGCTATGCGTTTCGCCAGCAGCTAACGCTGGCGTTATGCGTCGAAATTGACATACTGAAATTGGTATTTATACTATTTTTGGTATGTGGTCGATTTATGAACATCGCAGGGTGCCGCGTCAGCTGCGAGGGCTATCGAAAGACATCCTCAAACGTTATGAGAAGTGGAAAGATATCGTTTCGATTTCGGGGCCGTCGGGGCTTAGATTGATAAAAGGGTTTCACGATGAGTCTTTACAGGGCGAGTGGAAAGGTCACCGTTCATCGAGGCTCGGGAAACAATTTCGAATAATTTATCGAGTTGAAAAAAATCAAATCTTGGTGGAAGTGGTGAGTGTGACGGCTCATGACTATCGGAAGAAATGACATGAAGAACTACAAGCTTGCACAAAGACAAATTGACGTTAGCGTCGGTGATTCCGTTCGCATTATCCGAGAATTACAAGAGATGAGTCAAAATCAACTCGCTCGTATTTCCGGAATACCACAATCAACGATTTCGGCCATCGAAAACGATCGGGTCAATCTAGGAGTTGAGCGTGCCAAGCAGCTAGCGGTTGCACTCCAATGCCACCCGGCTGTCTTAGTATTTCCCGGCTGGGACGTCCATCATGCGGCATAACAACGCAATGCAGCTGACCGGCTTCGCCGGCAGCTGATCGCAGGCGTTAGCGCTTTTAGGAAGAAAGTTCTATATTGGTCTCATGGCAAAACGCATTGATGACATTCGGCGAGACATTGCCCGTCTCGGATCTCGAGATAAAGCTTCCCTCGCGCTTTCTCTCCTCCAAGATCTTGATCAAGAAGCAGATTTTCGCGTAGATGAGCTCTGGGCCGAAGAGGCACAACTCCGCTGGACGGCTTACAAAGCCGGAGACGTCCAAACTTCGCCCCTGCATGAGGCAGTGAAAAGAGCCAAGTCCGAATTGAGTGGGTAGTAGCAGATTACTCGCATCTGCTGAGGTCGAGATGCGGGAAGCTGCTAGATATTATGATGGTGAAGCATCGGGACTCGGCAATCAGTTTCTGGATGACTTCGCGAAAACCTCGGACAGAGCGCTAGAGAACCCAGAATCTGGTCAGCTCGTTAAAAACCGGCTGCGAAGGATGCTGTTTCGAAAATTCCCATTTGCCATTATCTACGGGGTAGAGGATGAGAATATCGTCGTGGTCGCAGTATCGCATCAGCGTCGAGAGCCTGGTTATTGGAAAGATAGAGGGCGCTAACCAGCGGCTGCAGCTGACCGGCTTCGCCGGCAGCTGAGCGCAGGCGTTAGCGCTCTGTGCCGGTATGGCTATTTAGCCATACCTTTGCTAATATTCCCCGATGAGCAAATCGAGCTTTGAGTGGGATGAAACCAAGAACCTGGCAAACCAGCGTAAACATGGTGTTTCGTTCTACGAAGCTCAGCATGCGTTCCTCGATGGAAACCGCATCATTGCTGAAGACCTGAGCCATAGCGGCGACGAGAAGCGCTATTTTTGCTTCGGCTTAGATCGGGCTGAAGATGGGATCCTCACAGTCAGATTTACTTGTCGCTCTGGTCGAATTCGGATTATTGGTGCTGGTTATTGGCGTAAGGGTAGAAAGATTTATGAGCAAAACAATTCGATATAGCGACGAGCCAATTGGCGATTTCAAAATTGTGGCTGACTTTCTGCCGTCACCAGAGGAACTTGCGTTAAAAAATGAAAATACCAAGGTGACTATTTCCCTGAGTTCTGAAAGCGTTGCATATTTTAAAAGAGTCGCTAAAGAGCACCATATGCAATATCAAAAAATGATTCGGCAACTACTCGATGAATATGTGGCTCAGCAAAAACGCCGCTAACCAGCGCATGCAGCTGGCCGGTTTCGCCAGCAGCTGATGCTTGTCGTTATGTGTCGGGAATATTCTGGGATAAACTGATTACATGAACACAAACTACACTGCAATAGTAAAAGAAGACGGCGGCTGGTGGGTCGGTTGGGTGGAGGAAGTGCCGGGTGTTAACTGCCAGGAAGAATCACGCGAAGAACTGCTGATCTCACTAAGGACGACGCTTCGAGAAGCGCTCGAATTTAATCGCGCTGACGCTCGAGGGGCCGCTGGAGAAGGTTTTGAGGAACTTGAAATAGCGGTATGAAGCGCCGTGATTTGATTCGGCATCTGGAATCATTAGGCTGCGAGCTGCTACGAGAAGGAGGCCGCCACTCCTGGTGGAGAAATCCTGCACAAAATATGAGATCAGCGATTCCTCGACACAGAGAAATCAACAATCACCTTGCAAAAAAGATATGTAAGGATCTGGGGGTTGTTTGACGACAATTATGTTGGCCGGTGGCGGGAACAATCGACGTTCCAGCGCGGTGTCATCCAGGTCCTGAGGCAGCGGCCAAGACAAGCCAGCCTCAACCGCCCGGCGCACATACTCAGACACCGTGGGCCGCGACACGCCCGTGCTCTGTGCCACCTTCCGATGGCTCAGACCACAGGCCCAGGTCAACCGTAATACTTCCTTTATCTTGCGCATGGACAACCTCTTGGCCGGCATCTGCCCCTCCTGAACATCAGAAATGGGCAGAGTACCGCGCGTTGTCCCGCGTCAAACTACGTCAAAACATGCCCCTCAAAGGGTGGCAGCTTTGCTGTGGAATGGGTGGCAGCCTTCGCATGGAATGGGTGGCAGCTTTGCCATGGAATCGATGGCAGACTTCGTGTGGAATACACATTATTTACTGCGTACGCCGGCCCAAAGGAGTGATTTGGCTGCTCACCATGTATCCCAAGAATGTGGCGGATTCTATTCCTGGTCATGTCCTGAAGGAGATTCGAGAGGAAATTGAAAATGAGTAAAGGTCGAGACATCGGATCAGAAATTGTCAACGGAATTCGAGAATTGAAGCGTGGAGAAGCCGGACGTATCACGAATCTTCCCAATGTGGCGAGTATTCGAGAGAAAACGAGCCTTTCCCAGTCAAAATTCGCCGAGTTATTGGGGGTGTCGGTTCGCACGCTTCAAGACTGGGAGCAGGGTCGGAGAGCGCCGTCCGGTGCCGCGCGAACGTTGCTACTAATCGCTGAGAAGAACCCAGAAGCACTGCTCGAAGTCGCATAGTGTGTCGGGATCCGGAAACTAACAAGTTGCTTCAGCTGACCGGCTTTGCCGGCAGCTGAGCATAGGCGTTATGCATCTTGTTCACTTACTTGCGCGTAGCAATTGTGTACGTACAATGTACTTATGGAAAAACTTCGATTTGAATGGGATTCCGACAAGGCATCGAGCAATACCAAGAAACACGGCATTACTTTTCCAGAGGCGAGCACCGTCTTCTACGATGAGTGGGCCATCGAGTTTGACGACCCTGATCATTCTGACGATGAGGAACGGTTCATATTGCTAGGCACGAGTTCGAAGCTGCGAGTAGTGGTGGTCTGTCATTGTATTCGGCAATCTGATGCCACTATTCGAATAATCACCGCGAGGAAAGCGAACGGTGCCGAGGAACGCGAATACTGGAAATACAGAAAATGAGAGAAAGCTACGATTTTTCAAATATGAAAGGGCGCAAAAACCCTTACGCCAAGCGTTTGAAGCAGCCAGTGACGATGAGGCTGGATAAGGACACAGTTGAGTACTTTAAGGCGATGGCAGAAGATGCAGGAATTCCGTATCAAACGTTGATCAACCTATATCTCCGAGATTGCGCTGCTCACGAAAGAAAGTTGCATTTCGAATGGCGTGGCGATGCATAACACGCGACAGCTTTGATCTATGGCGTACGGGTGAGCACACCGCCTGATGAACAAGTGTCGGACGCGATTGCTGTCGCGCTCGATCACACAGAGGATTACTCGGTGATTGTACTGTTTCCTTACAAGATCTCAGATGGCGAGCTTGTCTTCGGTCAGGTCTTTGCCCAGACGGGTGCAAACGATGTGTTTTAGCAATAAGCGGCCTAACCAGTCACTGCAACAGACGCTTGACCCTGCCGCCGCCTTGGCTATCGCCAAGCCCCGCCAGCGTCAATCGCAGCTGAGCATCGGCGTTAGAAGCCTCGAATCCTCACAAAATAGTAGTATAATTTCTATACCATTATGGATTTTGAATTCGACCCGACCAAGAGTGCCACCAACCTCCGGAAGCACGGCATCGACTTCGTTCAAGCCCAAGTTCTTTGGGAAGATTCCCGGTTAGTCGAGGTTCCGGCTCGTACAGAGGACGAGCCGCGATATTGGGTGGTAGGAAGGATCGCAGGACAGCACTGGTCTGGGGTTATCACTTACCGAGAAAGTGCGATCCGAATAATCTCAGTTCGTCGTTCGCGACCTGAGGAGGTAGCATTGTATGAAGGCTAAAAAATTCGATCAGAAATTTGATCAAAACGAAGATGTAACAGAGCATCTGGTGTTGGATAAGCTACGGCGACCGAAGCAAGAGCAGCGCCGGGTTAATGTCGATTTTCCCACGTGGATGATTGAAAGCCTGGATCGAGAAGCGAAACGGCTTGGGGTCACGCGCCAGTCCGTGATCAAATTGTGGCTCGCGGAACGTTTGGAGCATACGGTTTCTAACTAGGCGCTGCAGCTGACCGGCTACGCCAGCAGCTGAGCCTAGTCGTTATGCTTTGAGGTGAACAATGTTGATGCATACTCCGCCTCATCCAGGCGAGATCTTGAAAAAGCTCTGTATGGAACCTCTTGAGCTAACGGTTACCGATACAGCGAAAGCTCTGGGCGCAAATCGCAAGACGTTGGACCACCAATACCCGAAACTGGCGGCCCATCACACAGGTCGCCTTGAACCCTGATCACGCAACTCGGGAAAAACTGAACTCCGTAGCATGATCAACGCGACAACTACCTTGAAAAACACCGGAGGCCGTAGATCGGTAGAGCGCGGCCAACAATTCATTCAGGCCGAACCCGCATCGCGGGTCGGTTTAATTCAGCCGTTTCGGTCGGTTATATTTGCCAGCCCCACTAGAGAAAACAGCTTGCGAGACGATCTCTAGATTCCGCTAAGCGGCAATACCGAACGTATCGATCAAGCACTCGGTGACATCGATGGAGATTAGGGGTCGGAGCCGCTCTAACTCATCCTCCAGCTGCGCCGGCAGCCGAGCAAAGGTGTTATGAGAATGAGAGTTGCAGTTACAGCCCTGGGGTATGGTAACGCTAATTTACAAAGCGGTTGCAATGGCCTGTCATTCCAACACGATTCAACGGTCAATGGATTTGGCAGTGGTCAATACGACTACTGCCGTCTAACGTCTCTGGCTAGGACCACCTGCGATCTTTGAAGGCCATGGCAAAGCGATCTCATTCCGCAGGGCGGCGGGCGCCTTGTCCCGCCTTTTTTATCAAAAGGCCACTACGTCCCAGAGGTTTTAGCATTGACCATTGGCAACGAAAGAGCACAATCCATGAACCCAAGATACGCAATTTTGGCCGGCCTGATGCTGGCAGTGACGGCCTGCGGCCCCACCGATCCAAGTGGTGAGAAAATGATACCTAAGCAAAACGCTGACAAGCCAAGGGCTGAAACTCCTACTGTTGCTGCCGCTGGCTCCATGGTGTCTGCTGATGGGGTGACGATTCATTATGACGACCAGGGTTCCGGGCCGGCCACACTGGTTTTTGTCCACGGCTGGAACTGCGACCGCAGCTATTGGAATGCCCAACGCAATTTTTTTGCCGACAGCTACCGGGTGATCACCGTGGACCTGGCAGGCCACGGCGAATCCGGGGACGAACGTGAAGACTTCACCATGCCGTCCTTTGGCGCTGACGTGGCTGGCGTAGTTGAGAGGCTGGATCTTTCTAATGTGGTGCTGGTGGGCCACTCCATGGGCGGTCCCGTGGTGGTGGAAGCGGGTCGTCTGCTGAAGGGGCGTGTGGCCGGCGTGGTTGGGGTTGACACCCTGCGCAGCGTAGCCGTCCAGACCACCGCCGCTGAAACTGATGCCCGCATGGCAACCCTGGATGAGGACTTTGTCGGCAACGTGAAATCCGTTGTGGGCACCATGTTCGTGGAACAAAGTGATCCAAAGCTTCGCGACTGGGTGGTGGCGGACATGGCAGCGGCCCCTCCGCGGGTATCGAAAAGCGCGATGCGCGGGCTTTTCGCTTATAACCCGCGCCAATCCATCGCGGCCCTGGACGTGCCTTTTGTTTTGATCAACTCCAGCTATCGGCCCACCGATCAGGCCTCCATTCAAGCGCTCACCGACTCGTTTGACTACATCGAAATGTCCGGCGTTGGACACTTTTTGATGATGGACGACCCGGCTACCTTCAACGCACATCTTCGCAGCGTCGTTGAGGCTTTGTAACCACGCCTGTCACAGACCCCAAGCTGTCGGGCCAACCGCAGCCCAACAATCTCGGGCTAATGTGCACTTCGCTGCTTCGCTAGTGGGTCCTTTTTGTCAAATGGCCCCACTAGGATGGCTTAGTGGATGGGCGTCTTGCAGGCATTCCTTGCCTGTTCCAGCCAATTGAAGGTCTTTAACAGCTGCAGGAAATCGTCCCCGGGAGCGGCGCTGAGCATTAGCGTTTGTCCAGTGATGGGATGTTGCAAGGCCATGGTGGTGCATGCCAGCAGCAGGCGTTGACAGCGGTATCGGTCTGCAAAAAACCGGTTGTGGACCCCTTTGCCGTGGGTGCTGTCGCCGATGATGGGGTGGCCAATGTGTTTCATGTGCCGACGTAGCTGGTGGCGTCGGCCAGTTTTAGGGTGCAGTTGTACCAATGAGTAGCGGGTTTTTGGGTATCGATCGACTTCCACTGCCAACTCCACCGTGGCCAGTCGTTGAAACTGAGTCTGCGCCTGCTGAGGAGGCTTATTCACCAGAGCCCGGCCATCGGTCATTTTGTCCAGTTTTTCCCGTAACCCATGATGGATCAAACCCTGCTCCGGACAATAGCCCCGAACCACGGCGAGGTATTGCTTGGTCACCTGCCTGGCAGCCAGTTGAGTCGATAGCAGGCGGGCGCACGGAGAGTTCAGGGCAAACAGCAAAACACCGGAAGTCGGTTTATCCAAGCGGTGGACGGGAAACACCCGTCTGCCGATCTGGTCACGCAGCAACTGCAGCGCGAAACGGGTTTCGTGCCGATCAATGGCGCTACGATGGGTCAGTAGCCCGGGCGGTTTGTTGATCGCAATGATGTGATCATCAACGAAAATAACTTCGAGGCTTGGGTTAAGCAAAGGTCAGAAGTTCCTTATTATCCGGTTTACGTCATTCGTCGACTCATGAGGCTTGTCATAAGTCAACGAATGACTTAAACAGGACACTAAATACAGTGGCCAGGCGGCGCTGTCGAGTTACTACTAGATCCTGGTTGATGGCAGATCCGATCAACCAATTGGGCTCGCGTGCCATCGATGCCAGCGCCGGGTAACGCTGCCGATTCGCACTCCCCATCCAAGCGACGATAAACCCAGCAGATGTTTTGTGCCAATGGACTTGTTGGCGGGACCAGCTTGGTTCGAATTGCCAACGCCTGCTGGACCCGCTGGCGAGCAAGCGGCAGATCACCTTGGGAGGCGGCAATGATGCCCAGCCCAAGCAAGGCCTCGCTCAAGCGGAAATGCAAACCCGACTGGCCGTCCCGTAAGACCTGCTCAGCGACGGAAAATGCCGCCTCGGCGTCTGTGCTGTTGCCCTGGGCGAGCAGCGTCCAACCGAGATCACTATTGGCGTAGGCAAACAGCTGGCTGCGGGTGGAAAATAGCAGCCTGTAGTCTTCAATAGTGCGGCGCAGCAATTCCTCGCTGTCGCCGAGACGGCCCTGTGCGAATCTCAGCGTACCCAGCCAATGTCGAGTCCATACATGGTGGCTGTCAGTGGCAAAATCGAGTTTGCTGCGCAGGGCAAGTGCCTGGTTTAGGGAAACTTCCGCCGCCTCTATGTCTCCGGTTAGTAGTTGAAGCTGACCCAGGTGCTCCAGCGTCGACGCGTAATCGTTAAAGTTCGGGTCGTCGTTGGTTTTCTCTCTTCCAAGCCGAAGGGCATTATTCAGGCGTTGCTCGGCCTCAGCATAGCGGCCCCAATCACGGGCGATCATGCCGGCGGTTCGGGCCACCGACACGTCCGACTGATCCTGACCCAGCAGTGGCTCCAGCGCTGCCATTGCCAGAGAATAGCGACCCAGGCTATGCAGAACGTCGGCGAGCCTCACCCGGGCGTCAAGCGTCTCCGGATCTTCGGGAGCCAAAAGGGCCAAGGCACCATGGAGTAAAGTGGCGGATTCTTCGTGGGCGCCGGAAAAATTGGCGGCGTAGGCTAAGGTCAATACCGCCTTCAGGTGTTCGGCCATGGGTCGTGACTGGTAGGCTAATGCCGCCGCTTGTGGCACTTTTTCGAAGGTGGCCTCCAGCCCCTTATTGGCAAGAAAGATAGACGCCAGCAGATTTAACACCCGAGCCTGGGCAACCGGTTGATCGGCTAAATCCGAGGTCGCTCGGGCCACGGCTTCATCAAGTAGGATCGGGACTGATCGGCTGGGTGAGTCGCCAGATGTGTTTGGGCCTTGTTTCAACAGGGCCTCCATGAAATTTCCCACTACCCGGTTCAGCGCCGATTCTTCGGCCAGGCGCCGGCTTTGTACAGACACCAGCAGCGCATAGCCGACGACACCAGCAAGCAAGAAAGCAGCCAGGGCGCTGGCTGGCCGGTGGCGGTTGATGAATTTGAATAGGCGATAGAGCAGCCCGGGCGCGCGCGCCGATACCGGTAGACCCGCCTTATAGTTGCCCAGGTCATCGACGAGTTGCTCTACGCTGCCATAACGATCGTCCGGTCCCGGTGCCAGGGCCTTGCCAACGATGGCATGGAGTTCTTTCGGCAGCCTTTCTCGTACACCGCTAGAGCCGGCAGAACGATGGACGTAGCGCGGCGCTTGTGCCCGTACGATGGCCTGCTGACGCTGAGTGTTGCTCATCTCAGCGCTAATTAGCGGATGAGTGCCCCAAGTCAACTGATACAGCAGCACGCCAAGCTGAAAGATGTCTGAGCGTGTATCAACTTGCGCGCCTTCTAGCTGTTCTGGACTTGAGTAATCCGGGGTAAAAAAACGATCGGCCTCGCCGGTTAATGCGCTGGTGCCTTCTGTTGCCAGCCGCTTGGCAATGCCAAAGTCCAGCAGCCTGGCTCGGCCTTCTTCATCGACTAAAATATTGGCCGGCTTGATGTCTCGGTGAACCACCAGATGGCGATGGGCATGGGCCACCGCTGAGGCTACCGATTCGTACAGCAACAAGCGCTGTGTCAGCGATAAGTGATGCTTAGTGCAATACTGGTCGATGGGCACGCCCTCAATCAGCTCCGTTGCCAGCCAGGGGCGTCCATCACTTGCCACACCGCTGTCTAACATTCGCGCGATATTCGGGTGAGTGAGCTTTGCCAGGATTTCCCGTTCCAGCTCGAATCGGGCCTGAACCGCGTCGCTCATCATTCCGGGCCAAAGAATTTTCACAGCGGCCTGTTGGCGAACCATGCCGTCGCTGCGTTGGGCCCGAAACACTTCAGCCATGCCGCCCTGGCCGATGGCCTCCAGCAGCTGCCAGCGGGGCACCGAATCCACCCCAGGGGCAGCGGTCAGTACCGTGCGCATCAACTGATCGATGGTGTCCCTAACCTTGATCTCGCTGTTGGCGTCATCGGCTAACACCAACAGTCGCTTAAGCGCGCGGCGTTGTGCATCGGGTAGCGTCTGCAGCCAGGCTTGCCGGTCCTGTTCTGCCATCTCCATGGCCCTAGCCAGCAAGCCCAGGAGTTCGTCGCTATCGTCATTATCAATCTGGTTCATTCACCCCAACCCCAGTAACCCGCACACCTATCTGAAGGCATACGAATTTGGCGTGATGTCGCGTCAAGCAATAGGACACTAATTCGCCGAGCCGGACTCGCATTCAAGCTCATACAGGAACAGGGCACGGAGCCGTTTCACGTCTCGCTGCACCGTACGCAACGAGACGCCGAGTGCCTCAGCCACCTCTTTAGGTTCCTGGCCAACCAAATAAATGAGTTCAAATACCTGCACCGCTCGACGGTCTTCCGACTCGATACGCTGCAAGAAGCCGCCCAGCTTAAGCAGCGCCGCGTTGTTGTCCTGTCCAGCAACGTCTTGGTCCTGCAGGGAGAAATGGAGTTCCAGTCCGCCGCGCTTTTGCGCCGCGCCTCGACGGGACAGATCTATTAAGTGATGGCGCATTGCCTTGGCGCACAGCGCGTAAAAATGGTGCCGACTGTCCGCCTGCAGCCCGCTTGCCAGCAGACGCTCGTACAAACCGTGCACCAACTCTGTGGTCTGCATGCCGGCAGGGTTACTGCCGCGTCCCAGCTGCCGGCTTGCGATGCGCTTGAGCTCAGTGTACACCAGGGGAATCAGGTGATCCCAAGCCTTCGGTTCGCCTTCGCTGACGGCATGAATAAGCTGGGTTATGGAGCGCTGATCTGACACAACACGACGACCGTAGGTGGCCTTGCAATTGTTCATCATAGACGAAGCCGCCAGCAAGCGTCGCTGGCCACAGCGATTGCCATGACTCAACAGCTAGTGGGCCCTGGCATTGGCGTGCTACGGCGATTCGAAACTGTCCGCGAATAGTGGATCAACGATCACCTCCAGAGTCACGTCACCCAGATCGGTCTCGGCGCCGGCGCTAACCGACCAGCCAGTGCTGTTAGCAGTCTCCCAGCCGAGCAGGCTGGCCACAACGCCGTAGTCTCCTGGTGGCAAATCGCAGAGTTCAAATCTGCCGTTGGTGTCGGTATATGCAGGTGGTTCCCAGCTGGCGTTTGCCACCTGGAGCATTACGCCCGCAGTGGGTGATAGGGTTTCCAGCAGGGCCCTGCCGGTGAGTTTGCCCAGGGACTGGGGCGGCCAAAGCTCAATGTCGTCCTGGTAGATTGCTGACTCCAGACCCTGTTGGTCACGGAATTGAGCCTGCAGGCTTACGTTCGTGGTTTCAGCGACCTGGGGGTGTTGGTAGACATAGGTGGGAGCATAGCTGATCCATCCGGTATCCAGGCCCTGGCCCACAATGCGCATCTGGCTGCTGCTAGCAGGCTTGTTGTAGAGGGAGGTCTGCAGCGTCAGGGCCGGATTATCGGTCCTGGGTCGGCCGCTATTGATCATCACATCACCCCAGGGCAGCGCCGGGTCCTGCATGGCGGTGGCGCAGAACCAGTGACTGGGCGCGCCCTGGTTACCCGCGGCATCTGTTGGCTCCAGCTGATAGCAGTATTCAGTGCCCACCGTCAGCCCTTGATCCACGTAAACCGCCCCTGAACCAGGGGACAAGCTGGTCAGTTGTTCGACGCTACCCCCGGGGATTCCCCGCTTCAATACCAGGTTGGCGACGCTGGGGTGGCTGGCGTATTCAATGGTGATGGAGGCGGAGGAAAAGCTCTGGGGATCCTCGTGAGTCACTTCGTGGGCGACACGGGCATAGCGTATCCCACCCACTGCGTCGTCGCTGGCCTGCAGGGGCTGGCGGTTGCCAGCCAGCTCCGAGCCATCCTTTTCGCCACCGCCGTCGGTGTCCGGGTTGCAGGGATCGGTACCGGCCACAAACTCCTGCAGGCTGGTCAGGCCGTCGTCGTCCAGATCCAGGGCGCCATCGCTGATGCCATCTTCTAGACAGAACTTGCGCGCCTCGTAGGGGTTGGGCAGGCCGTCACCGTCGCTGTCTCGGGTTCGTAGGCCCGAGTCCGCAACGGCCACGCCGTCGCGCAACAGCACGCTGGCGGTGTAGCCATCGTAGGCCAGCGGCACCCGATACTGCAGCTTGTAGCTGCCAACGCCGCCGGTCATCCCATCATCATTGGCCCCCACAGGCGAGCCCTCAGCCAGAAACAGCGCAATGGCGTACTGGTAAGCGGGCGTTGAGGCAGTGCGGCCGCTTGCGGGGCTGCCTTTATCGGGTTCGCGCATGCCCAGTATGCGAGGACTGCCGGAGCCGTGCCGGACTTCCACTGAAGCGCTGCCGGGTATGCCCGGTTGGCAGCCAGACCGGCTGGCGCAGATATCTACCAGGGTGGCATTGAGCAACACCGGGTCGCCTAGCTGGAACCCAGAGCCCACCGCCTCGTCACCTTCTGGCCGTGAGGTCCCAGCGCTGAAAAACAGCGGCGCTTCCAGGCGCGCTGCAACCGACAGAAGCAGGTCATCCTCTCCTTCACTGGTGGCAGCAAAACTGGCTTTCCAGTTGCCCCCTGGCAGGGTGGTGGCCCGGGGCGCGTCAATCTGAATATAGTTGGCAGTGTTGTCCGGCAGGTCAAAGACGTACTCGGTTCCATTGGGGTCCACCAGGGTCAGGGTACCCAACAGGTCGGCGCGGGAAACGGCTGCTTCCCGGGCTGCCTGCACCGCGGGTAACAGCAGGGCAATTGCCTGTGGGGGAACGTTAATGCTGAAATCCGCAGCCGCATCAGGCCTCAGCGCTATGCGCTGCTGGTCGATGGAAACGGCGCCGGCCAGGGCAACGGCGATGTCGGACAGGGCTTCGGACAGGGCCAGCAGGTCGCTGCCGTTTTCATCCACATCCACGTAGCGATAGCTGCCGCCGGTGGCCCGGGCGATATCGAACAACAGCGGCTGATCGGCCAGGGGGCCCAGGGCAATGGTGTGTACGTTGATCCCAGAGGCAATGACCTGGTCGCGGACGTCGTCCCACAGCGAGCCGTCGTTTTCCGGCCCGTCCACGATCAGAACCAGGTGTCTGGCCTGGTCGCTGTCTCCGAACTCGGTGAAGGAATTCATGGCTATGGACAGGGCGTCGCCCAAGGCCGTAAATCCGCCAACGTTGTTGCTGATGGAGTTAAGGCCGCTATTCAGCCGGTTGATGTGGTCTTGGTCAGCGGGCAGTAAGGGTGCCAGTAAACGGGCGTCAAAGTTGGGCTCGATGTTGTCACCGGCAAAGTCGATCAGACCAATATTCGGCAGGCCAGCGGGGGCGCTTTCCACTCGCTGGCGGATAAAACTGGCCACCAGTTGCTGCACGTCCGCCAGCTTTGGGCTGGCCATGGGTTCCGCCATGGTGCTGGAGGCGTCGATGGCGATCATCAGCTGGGGGTTGGGTAGGTTGTGCGCCACACCACCGGGAATAGTGATTTGCTGTCCGGCCAGGCCCACGGTCAGATCAAACACACCGGTTGCCGGCTGCTGGGGAAACTCCACCAGCAGGCAGTGACCTTCGTCATTGGGGGTTGCCGCCAGAACTCGAGCGGGCGCAGAGTTCACTTCCACCGTATAGTCGTCTGGGTCCAAACCGGGCAGCGGCGCGGTGGGCTGAGCGCAGACCTCGCCGTAGGTCAGTCCCAGGGGCATGCCGGGGGTTACCGGGTCCAGCGGATTGACCAGGGGCAGGTCCGGCGCATAGGGGTTTGGTGGCACCGGCAGGCATTCGGCCCGAAGGGTGCCAATTATCGGGCCGCCGATGCCGCTGGTGGTGGCATAAACGGTTTCGTAAGCGTTGGAAAAAGGCTGAAAAAATTCCACCGACCACTGCTCATCGAGCTTTTTGTACAGCTTGGCTGGGCGTTGGCTGGCCAGGGTTTGTGAACCATCGTTGCTTTGGCCCACGATCACTCCCCAGCCACCGGTCTGGTTTATGGCATTGCCAAAGAACGGATCAATGGGCGAGGGCTCAAAGCCGATGCGAATGGGTCGACCCCCGGCGCAGGCTGAGACGTCGATTTTGAAATATTGCACGGCAAAATCGTTGACCCCAAAAACGGAAGTATCCGCAGGGTCAGCGTTGCTAATGGCCAGGTTGTCTGCATAGGTGACCTCAGCATAGCGGTCTTCCCCAGGGGCCTGTTCATCTACGTAAGAGTATTTTCCACGGAACGCGTCGCTGAGGCTGCTGAGCCGCATGTCCTTAAGGATGTTAGCCAGGACAAAGCTGCGATAGGTTGAGGTAATGCTCTGGCTGGGATCGTAAAACTTGATGGTGTTATTGGTAATGCCAAAGGAGCTGGCGTTTTCCCCCGCCGCCAGGGCCTGGTCATACCAAGTCACCAGAAAGTCTGCGCCGTACCAGGGTTCGTCTCTGATCTGGCCGTATTGCTCCATCAGATAGGCCCACCACAGGGCGGCGTCATAGCTCAGGTTCCACAGGGATTGGTCGTGCACATCGGTCAGATAGTTATTCACCTGACTGACAAATATGGTGCGGCAGTCGGTTTCCGGAAGGGTGTCAAATTCAGCGTAGATTTTGTCCTGCAGGGCCCGCGCGTGGCCTTCGGTTACCCACTTGCCCAGGCTGTTGGGGGCTGTGGATACCGAATAGGCTCGCTGGATCTTATGCATCAGCTCGTGACCTAGGGTATTGCGTGTGCAGGACTCGGATAATCCTCGCCAAAGCTGGGTCGGCATCACCACCTGATCAGCCTGGGCAATGCCGCCGTTGCAGTCATCGCCGCAATTCCAGTAGAAAATGGAGCGCAGACCGCCGTCGAAATCCGGCTCCAGAAATCCCAGCAGCTCGTAGCCGTGGTCATAGCCCTGGGGACTGCCGATGGACCAGGGGCCGGTTCGGTCGATGGACGCGACGTCCTGCAGGATCTTGGTGGGCGGATAGTAGTCGGTGTTAAAGACCCCGTTGAAAAGCGTAGGGCTTGGGTTGATCCAGAACACATAGCTCTCCGTGGGGCTGATAAACGGCACGCTGACCCCGGGCGGTGGGGTCAGACCACCACCACTGGCTATTTTGGAACCAAGGCTGAGCAGGGCCGCTGCCACCAGGATGCTGGATATCACTTTGAACTTCATGGACTGTCTCCCGTAAGCCGTTAGCGGTCCCGAGCTCTATGGGCCCGCCTTACCCTTCAATACGGACTGGGTAAGTGAAAACGACAGCCGCCACAACGCCAGTGGCGCCGTGGGGCTAAATCAGGAGTTGCCCTGCTGTGGAAAACGAACAGACCAAGGCAGGACTGGGATTAGGACGATGGGCTCAGAGAACGCCCTGGGCAACCCGCTAAACCAGCGTATAGCCCAGCTCGCTGAGGGGCATGGAGCGCAGCCGTTCACCGGATGCGGCGAAAATGGCGTTTGTTACCGCAGGCGCTAGCGGCGGTAGAGCTGGCTCACCCAATCCCGTTGAGGGGTTGTCGCTCTGGATAAAATGAACGTCAATCTCCGGTGTTGAGGCAATCCGCATCACCGGGTACTGATGAAAATTGTCCTGCTGGATCTGGCCATTTTCCACGGTGATCTGCTGTAAAGCCATGGCGCTGAGCCCATCAACTATCGCCCCCTGGACCTGGCCTATTGCACCACTCATGTTAATGATTGGGCCCACATCCACCGCTACGGTCACCTTGTTGACCTTAAAATTCCGATCAGCGTCAACGGAAACTTCAGCAACTTCGGCAACATGAGCTGCGTGGCTGAAGTAAAAAGCCAGTCCCAGGCCTGTGCCCGCAGGCAGTGTCTTACCCCACTGTGCCTTGGCCGCCGCCAGCTGAATTACGTCGATGGCGCGCCCGGTATTGAGGGCGTTAACGTTGCCTTCGCTGACCCAGCGGCGTGACCCCATCAGCTCGATTAAAAATGCCAGATGATCTCTGTCCGCCAGCACTGCCAGCTCATGGATGAAGCTCTGTTCAACAAAGGCATTGGTATTGGCCCCCGGCGCGCGCCACGGGCCACAAGGTGTGTCAGTTTCTATCATGGTCTGGCGAACCCGAGCGTTGTCCAATCCAACCATGGAAAACTCATTACCGCGAAAACTCGAACCAATGACGGGTTTACCCTGGTGGCCTAAGCCAACGTAATGCTGATCCCAGGCTGCCAGCTTGCCCTGGGGATTAATCGCCGCCTTGATATTCTGAAAGCCCCCGGCCCTGAAAAAATCGTTGTGGATGTCATCGGTGCGGGTCCAGCACAATTTCACCGGGCCACCCACTCGATGGGAAATTGCCATGGCCTCGCCGGCAAAGTCATTCAATGCACGCCGCCCGAAACCGCCTCCCATGCGCTGGGCGTGCACCGTGACATTCTCAGGCTTGAGGCCAAACATATTGGCCGCTATCTCTTTTACCTGGCCTGGAAACTGGCTGCCCAACCATATTTCCAGGGTGTCAGCCTGATCGCCCTGACCTTTGGCAAAATGTGCGGTGCAGTTCATCGGCTCCATGCAGATATGGGCGACGTAGGGAAACTGATAAAAGGCTTCATGCAGACGATTGGTTTTGTCACCCAAGGCGGCATCCACCGATGGCCCGTCCAGGCGCACATTGCCGCCGCCCGCCGCCGCAATCCGCTTCGCCTCACTGACCATGTTTGTCCAACTGTCGGTGGAGGCCGCCGCTTCATCCCAGGACACCTTGAGCTTGGACTTTGCATCAAAAACCGACCAGGTATCTTTGCCAACGATGGCTACGCCGCCTCGCAATACCGTCAGGCCCTGCAGAAATGCCATGGACGCTTTGCCGGCATTGTCATCCGGGGCAAGGATAAAGGCATCGCTGATGCCCGGCAGCGCCTTGATTTCGGCTTGATTAAAACTCTTCGCCGTTCCGCCAATCCTGGGACAACGGGTATAGGTGGCGAACTGCATGCCCGGCAAGTCCACATCGATCCCAAATTGCGATTTTCCCGTCACAATATCCAGGTTGTCGACGCTGGCCCTGGGGCTGCCGATAATCGTGTAAGAGCGCGGGTCTTTGTAAGACAGCATCTCAGGGTCAGGCAGCGGTTGGCGCACCGCCGCCGTGGCCAGCTGACCGAAGCTCATGGTTTTGCCGGAAGTGTGAACAACCTGGCTGTCCCGGGCTTCTAGCTCCAGGCGATCCACCTCCATCAAACTCGACGCTGCGCCGATCAGCATTTCCCGCGCCGAGGCGCCCATTTTGCGCATGGTGTCGAAATTTCTATGGATGGCCGTTGAGCCGCCGGTCATTTGCATACCAAACTTGCTTTGATCCACCGGTGCTTGAACCACCACCACGTCTTCCCACCTGGCGCCCATTTCTTCAGCAATGATCATCGGCAGCGAGGTTTTCACGCCTTGCCCCATTTCTGGAATGGCCGAGTAAATGGTGATCTGGCCGTCGCTGGCGATCTGCACGTAAACATTGAGCTGTTTTGATTCCACCAGAGTGCTGTCATCTGCCGGCTGGGCAGGTGACGGCAGACTTATCTGCAGCATCAATCCGCCAGTGGCAAGGGCTGAGACTCTAAAAAGGTCGCGCCGACTCATATTGCTGATGCTCACTAGAGTGATCCTCCATCTTCATTGGAGGGTTCGGCGGCTGCATGAATGGCACGCCTCACTCTGACGTAGGTGCCGCAGCGGCAGTAGTTGCCTGCCATGGCCGTGTCTATGTCCTCGTCAGAAGGCTGCCTGTTGGTGTTTAACAGCGCTGCTGCACTCATGATCTGGCCCGCCTGGCAATAACCGCACTGGGCGACATCGTGTTTGATCCAGGCGCTTTGCAACGGGTGGAGCTCGTCGCCGTCAGCCAGCCCTTCGATGGTGGTGACGGGACCGGACACCGCGGCGATGGGCAGCACACAGGAACGCACTGCAACGCCGTTTACATGCACCGTGCAGGCGCCGCACTGGGCAATGCCACAACCAAATTTTGTCCCGGTCATTTTCAGTTTGTCGCGAATGACCCACAGCAGTGGCATCTCAGGGCTGACGTCAACAACCACTTCTTCGTTGTTAACCACCAGGGTGTGCTTGCTCATAAATACCACCGATCTGTGTTGATGTAGATCCGACGCCCTGGTCTTTTTCACCAGGGCCAATGGAATACTGCACGAAATACCCGGAGCGAACAATTACGGCCCGAATCGTTTTCTGAGCTTGTCCCTTGGAATTGACCCAAATTGCATGACCGATAGTCATTGACCCTGACACCGACCCGGCTTAGCCTAATAGGGAGTACATCACAACGTTTTATCGCAACTGAGGAATAACTATGGATAGGCGTGACATGCTGGTTTTAACCGGATCCCTGGCGGTGGGGCTAAGCACCTTACCTAAGGCCTCAGCTGCCACTGCCGTGCCCGACGGTTTTAAAGGCCCGTACATTGACCTTACAACGCCCAAGGGCAACGTCAATGCCGCAGTGCGCATAGACGCGAACCTTGATGAAAGCAAACAGAAGTGGGCCAGTGTGAGCGGAGTGGTTTGCGGCGTCCGTGATGGCGAGGCGGTCAAAGACCTGTTTGGTTTTGAGGTGGTTTCGGTTGCTCGAGCCTGGGCTCAGCCAGACGGCAGCTACCGTGTGCCTCACCGGGAAGCCATCTTCTACACCGACCTTGCCACCGGCGATATTCTACGCACCTGGTACAACCCGTATATCGATGAAGAGGTGGAGGTGGTTGATGTGATCAACGATCCGTGGAACCACTTTTTTGCCGAACAGGTTAAGGTCTTTGAGCCGGAATACGGCGGCTTGAACAAGCCCAAGCCTAAGCCTCCGATTCCCTTTAGCAACGGCTTCTTCGATGCGGGCAACGGTATGGTGCAAAAGCGCCGGCACATTAACCTCTATTACAAAGCCGCCCTGCAGCCAGACGCCTGGCCGCGAGAAAGCTCGGGGCCGATGAATCGGGTTAGCGAATTTTTCACCACTTCAGCGAAGCTGGCGGATTTACAGGACCCGGCAAAAACCTCCGTGCATGTCACCGGTTCGTGGTCCCGGGTAACGCCATGGCTGCCGTGGATGCTGATGGGTCAGGCATCGGGGCATATTGTCTACAACTCAACCTTCCAGTCTTTTGATTCCCTCGCTGGCTTCAAGCCCAAAGTGCTGGCGCACTGCGAAACCCTGTACCCCCATATGCTGGAGGCGCCGCCGAGAGATGAGTGGGATAAACCCAATCTCTCAAGTCTTGAGGTCTATGCGAAGACTCAGAAACCAAAGCCGGCCAAACTCTAAGTCCCCCTTAAACGGGTCAGCCGCCGATGTGCTTGTCCAGAAAGGTCTTCACGTCGGCGGCGGTTTGTTCCGGCCGTCCGATGTGGGTCAAGTGGCCGCCGCCCTCATAGATGACCTTGTCAACGGACGGGGCGCTGGTCATGGCATTGGCAAAGGCGTGGGCGGTGGACACGGACAAGCCGTTGCTGTCGCCGCCCCACATTACCAGCGCGGGCACTTTCACCCGGCTTAAAACCCGCTGTGGGTTGCCGCGTTCGTAAAGGCGACTGGCGACAAAGGACTCACAGTCGCGGCCCACCACATTGGCATAGTCGGTCTTGCGGGCCACCAGCTCCGGGGTCACCTGGTCTGGATTATTGATCACTGTGTTGAGAAATTTCTCGGTATCTTCCAGCGTGCTCGCCCGGGGGCTAAATTTGGCGGCCAGATCCCGTTGCTGCTCTTTGGTTCCGCGGCGCCCGCCGTATTCAATGCCCGCTGAGTTCTGCAGGATCAGGGCGGTGACCCGATCCGCCCGGGTGCCGGCATAGCGGAAGGCGACCAGGCCCCCGTAAGACGTGCCGGCGATGGCAAAGCGGTCGATGCCCAGGTGGTCCATCAGGGCGTCTACTAACATTAGGTAGCGGTCCACTGAGTAGTTGCCGCTGGGCACGGCGCCGGTCAGGCCAAAGGCCGGCAGATCCAGTCGCACCACCCGGTAGCCTGCTTTTAGCGTGTTGACCCAGGTGTCGTAGTCTTTAAGGTCGCCGGCGGAGCTGTGCACCAGCAGCACGGCCGGGCCGCTGCCCTGGTCCTTGTAGTGGGTGTTGATACCGTCCAGGCCCTCAAGCACAACAAACTTTGAGTCCGAGTCAGCATACTTTGTCACGATATCCTGATAGCTGATGGTGCCGGCCGACGGCGCTGCACATTGAGTGATGGACGGCGGTTGCTGGGCCAGAACCTGTGATGGGGCTAAGCCGACCACGCAAATCAGCACCAAACGGCCCACTAGACGATGGAACCTTTTCATTCGGAGGACTCCGTTGAGCGGCGTCCAAAACGCCGGCCGAAAAAAGGCAGCGACGTCGGGCGTCGCTGCCGTTTAACTACCTATAGACGGGTCTGTTACTGGCCGAAGCGCGCGGTCACCGTAATACCGAAGGTACGTGGCTCTGGCAGCGATACGAAGTAACCCAGCGAACCGGTCAGGAAGCTACCCGTGGTGCGTCGCGATGCCAGCACTGAGTCGTCATCCAGCAGGTTTTCAATCCAGGCGGTAACGGTGAAGCGGTCGTTGCGCCAGCCACCGCGGAGGTTATGCATCCAGGCGTCTTCGGTTTCAGCCAGATTGATCACCCAGGTGTAGGTTTCCGACTGATACCAGGAATCCATGCGGGCGAACCATTCGCCACCTTGCTGGCCGAACAATTCTCCCGAAGGCGTGCTGTAGTCCAGTGAGATCGTCGCGGTGTGTTGCGGCGACTGGGCTATTTCCCGGCCACTGGCATCGGGGTTTCCAAACACTCGCGCTGACTGGGAGTCCAGGAACTCCTGAATTTCAGTCTTGGTGTAGTTGTAGCCGGCGCTGGCCATCCAGTTGTCGTTGAAGGCATAGCTTCCTGCCAGTTCAAATCCCCAGATATCGGTGCTGCCGTTGCCCTGGAAGTCGATCTGTTGGCCCAGGCGGTCAGAGCCCGCGACGAAGCGGCCGTCACCGTTGCTGTCCTGGTCTCTGGCGAAGTTACCAAAGCGCTGGTTGCTCCAATCCATAAAGTAGGCGGCACCGTTGATAAAACCTCGGCCATTGGCCAGGGTGTGCTTAACACCAAACTCCCAGGAATCCAGCTCTGCCTGTTCGATGGTGTAGCCGATACCGCCATTTTCCGCCTGGAACGCCGGCAGTGCGACGGTGGGTTCCAACTGGATAACCTCAGTATTGAAGCCGCCGGGGTTGTTGCCCTCGGCGTAGCTGCCGTAGAGCAGGGTATTGTCAGACAGTTTGTAGTCCAGAATCACCCGCGGCAGGGTTGCTTTGAACTCACCGGAGAGAGGGATTTCAGCGCCGCCGAACTGCTGGGCCGTGGCAATGGCCAGTTCATCGGTGCTGGAGTCCAGGGGCATGGCTTCCTGAATCACCGAGTCTGCGATATCCAGAGTTTCCTCTTCCCGGCGCAGCTCAACGCTGAGGGTCAGGTCTTCGGTGATGTCATAGCCGATGCTGCCGAATATGGCTTTGTTCTCAATGGCCTCGGTGGGCTGAGGATTAACCCCAAACAGGCCGGGGCCGCCTCTGGCTTGTCCCAGGGAGAAAGGCCCCTGTGGGCCGGGGCTTGGGAAGCCTACCTGGCCATCCTGGTAATATTCCAGGTCCAGATAGTAAGCGCCAACCATCCAACGGAATCGTCGATCCTGGGGTGATGCCAAACGTAATTCCTGGGAGAACGACTCGTCTTCCCATTCCGCAAACACATCAAGCTCATCGGGAATCTGGGCCTTGTATTCGGAAAGCTTTTCGTCATACCAACCCGATATAGAACTTAGCGTATACCCGGAGCCAGCGATGTCCCAGTCTGCTACCAGGGAAGTAAAGGTGTTTTCCACTTCGTATCCGAGGTCGTCCGCGAACTGGGTGTCGTCCAGACTTGAGGTTTCGATGGATACACCCCGGGTCAGCAGATCTGAGGTAAGGGTGCCGCAAAAATAATTGCTGAAGCCGCCACCGAAGGGTCCGCAGTTGTTGTTCTCACCGGCAATAATGAACTGAGTTGCCGGGCCGTCATCATCTTCGTTGTAAAGATGGCGAAACTTGATGGACAGGTTGTCCGTCGGGGTGGCGTAGAGGGTCAGGCTATAGGTATCGCTCTCACGGGCACCGATGTCACCAAACTCTTCGCCGGGCCGAGCCCCTTCTGGAGGTGGTGAATTATCGAATGCACCGTCGTATCGATAGTGACGGCCTGAGACCCTGAAGGATAACTTATCCTCGATGATCGGACCTTCAGCGGCCAGCCAGACGTCCTGGCGACCGTTATCGCCGACTATGGCCTGGACATCGCCGCCGAATTCGTTGCCCGGGGTTTTGCTGATGTAGTTGATGGCGCCGGAGAAGGTGGCGCGGCCGAAGAAGGCGCTCTGGGGGCCTTTCACCACTTCCACTCGTTCCATATCGAACATGGACACCCACTGGCTGCTGCCTGACAGGTACACGCCGTCGATAAACGATGATGAGGTTTGCAGGTTTCGCTGAACGTTGTTCGGCGGTTCAATGCCGCGGAATCGCACTGAAGAATTTCGGCGACTGCCCGATTCATTGGCAATCACAACTCCCGGCGTGAATTTGACGATGTCTTCAATATTGACAATCTGCTGCTTTTGGATTGCCTGTGCACTGAAAGCCTGCACGCTAAGGGGAATGTCCTGAATGGATTCGCCGACCTTTCTAGCCGTTACGATGATCTCTTCCAGGGATCCGCCATCATTGCCGGAGCCGCTCTGGCCGAAGGATAGGCCTGGGGCTACCAGCCCCGCGGCGGCCATCGCCAACGCTGTAGTGCTAAGCTTAATTCCACTGGACATGTTCTAAACCTCTCTCGGTGTCTGATATGCCGAAAGCCGCCGATGGTTTCGTGGCGGGCTGTCAACATAAAGAATGTTAAGAAATTGTAAGAGCAAGGTGAAGTTATCATCGTGGGGCCGACGGTGCAAAGGATATTGAGGGGTGCTGACCTGATGTCACCATCAGCAAATTGCATGGCTCAGCCGCGCCGGGAGAACCTCCCGGCCAACCAGGCAAAGTGTTTGAATAGCCAGGGCCTGTTTGGGCGCCGCGGTCCACCGGCTATGTCGGTTTAGCCCACCGGACAGGTGCTGGAACTGCGCC
>CAYGPO010000028.1:24067-39152 GCA_964351665.1 uncultured Gammaproteobacteria bacterium
CGCGGTCCACCGGCTATGTCGGTTTAGCCCACCGGACAGGTGCTGGAACTGCGCCACTGAACCTGACCGCTGCCCACCGCGCCGGCTCAGATGAAAAATGACCTTTAAAACTCCAGTCGACCGCCGATCTGCAGCTGTCCGTCGTCCAGAAAAGCGTGACCTAGCAAATGGCGATAGCCGATATAAGCGCTGCGGCCGTTAGCCACTGCTATCGTCAGACCGATGGCCAGCTCGCCGAAATTCCGGTCTGGGGATTGGGTGGCATAGGCGATGGTTGTGGCTGCGGTGTCGTTCACAAAGCTAGAGGTTAATTCCCGGGCATCGTTGTCGAACTCGTGTTGCCAGCTCAGTCGAGCAAAGGGCTGCAGGACGCCAAAATCCATGCTGATGGCCCGGGCCACCTGCAGGCCCGCGCCGACGCTTAGGGATTTAACGCTCTGGCCTGAAAATCGCTGGGCCAGCCCGTTGCCGCTTTGCTCGGAATAGCCGTCGATATCGGTGTCGGCAAAATCCACCGCCAGCTGGGGGGTGAATGACCATGGGCCCCGGGGAATGGTTCGTCCAAATCCGATGCCGGCAATGATTTGGTCCCCGTCGGTGGAACCGGTGGCCAGGTCCGCGATATCAAACTCGGCCTCGTCGGGTGTCCCCGCGTTCAACACCAGCTGATAGCGGATGTTTCTGATCGCATCAAACTCAAGATTTCGACGACCCAAATAGGCTTGGAACCAGCCGTTTTCCCCCACCTGACCGCTGACCAGTGCAGTCAGGGTTTGGCTGTCTGCATCCAGCTCCCCGGCTTGCCCGTCAAAATCCGCATCGGCGTTTTCAATGGTGGCCACAGCGCCAACGACCCAGCGCTCGTTGATTCGGTAGTCCAGGCCCAAATCGAAGGCCCGCACGTCTTCGGAAAAGCCATTTTCAAAGTCACTGGCGGCCCGGTCTCGATTGCCCAGTCTGGCGTTGGCAATCAACGACCAGGCACCGAAGTTTTCTCGCACCGCCGTTACATCGACCTGCTCGTCATCCCGGGTCGCGCGACGACCCTGGGCGCCCACAACCCCCAGATTATTACCCACAGCAGCGGCGGATCGACGATCAGCCGATCCCGGGCCAGCGTTAATAATCTCCTGGCATCGACTGAAAAAGGCGGTATTGGGTTGAGCCCCAGCACAAACCCCAAGCCAACTGGCATCCAGCGCGTCAGCGGGGGCGCCCTGGGCCATCACTCCGGTGGTAGAAAACAGTGCAGCAATGGCTGCGACGGTCTGAAGATTGTTTGAAATCATGAATTAGGCCTTGGCTGAGTCGGATAAACGGGGGCTAGGGTATCGGCACAGGGGCCGCAAGTATTGACGAAATCGTAACGATTTTATGACCAATAAGGACAAAGTACCGTGAACTGACCTACAACAACACCCGGCCCATCCAGGCGGTCAGATGTCGCTGGCTTATGGGGCTTGGTTCTGGGTTCAGGGCCGGAGGCGGCTAGGGCTCACCCGCAAAACTGTTGGATCATGGCCTGCAGCCCCTGCTGGGCGGTATTGAGGCCCATTTCGGCCCGCCGCAGGTCAACCTGATCCGGGTCTTCCAGGGGTTTTAGGCCCATTTGCCCGTCGTTACATTGCCAGGTGGGCTGGGTGCCGTAGCGCTGTTTTCGGCCAGCGTTCACCGCCACTGTATCCCACAGGTAGGCGTAGTTCTTGGGGCTCACGCCGCCGCCTTCCAGCAGGGGCGGCATCCCAGCGCCGGAAAAACTTCTTTGCCACTGCCCGGCAGCGGCGCTGTTTCGTTGGCTGCTTAGGGTGAAAAACAGCCGGTGCCGATGCCATCGGCCAGCTTTACTACGGCGTGATTTTTTGTCCCGTCCCGGCCATCCAGCAGGAACTGTCCGGCGCCGCATTCGGTGACCGTCAAGGTCAGGCTGCCCCAACTACCGAGCTGGGCGCCGGGAATGGGCTGCTGGAAGCTGCCGCCGTCACCCACGGACATATTCAGCGTTACCGGCTGGTTCAAGGCCAGTCGATCCGTTAGTAGCTCGGAGATCAGCCACAGCCGCTGGTCGTTGCTGTCGTAGCCATAGAAAAATACCGTGATGCCCCCATCCGATTGCACAATGTCGTAGCCTTCGCCGTCAAAGGCTGGGTCAAACCAGAGCCCCGACGCCGTCACAAAGGTGCTGGCGGAGGCCAATGAGGCCATTTCGGTTTTGCTCAGCAGCGTTATGGGAGCAACACCCGCTGGATCGAAGGTCGCGTTGAGCTGGGTGACCGCTCCATTGGTAATGACCCCCTGACCCAGTGCTGAGGGATGGATGGGGTCGGCCCAGGTGCAGGTAGGGCAGGTCAGTACCTCGCCAAAGTCCGGTGAGGGAGTCTGCAGCGCCCCATCGATGGCGAAGAGCTCGGGCTGCTGGGTGAGGCTGTCGAAAATGGTAAAGACGTCGACCACGGTAAAGCCCTTGCTGGCCGCCAGGTCGTTGAGGCGGTCCCGCCAGCTCGCGCTGGCATCGCGGATGGCGCTGTTGACCCCCAGTTGGTCGATCACCCCTGGCACCTGGGCGATGTCCGGCAGGTTAAACACCACCACCTCAATGCCGGCGTCCAGCAGCGTGGACACGATCAGGTCCATATTGGATTCCAGGGTATCCAGGAAGCTCGTGTTGCCGGTGATGATGGACGGGGCGGCGTCTAAAAAATCGTTGCCGCCGATCCACACCAGGGCCAGGTCCCCTGGGCCGAAGGAGGCCGCGGCCGCGGTGTGCTGGCCGCTGGCGATTAGCGAGCTGGAGGTGGAGCCACCCTCCGCAAGTTTGGTCAAGGGCGCATTCAGGCGCTGGGCCAGCTGCTCCGACACCAGCGGGCTGCGGAGGCCCTCTGGGTCGTCCAGCAAGCTGTCACCCAGGGACACGATACGATCAAAACTAACCGCCTGCACCGACACCGACAAAAACGCCAGTACTAGCCCTAAACACCCTCGGTTTATGTTTACCATTTTTGCGTCTATCTCCTGGGGATAAGTGGGGCTGTAGAGTTGCGTCAGGCCTGTGAGTTTTCCAACCGGCCCAGCTGGGCTTGCTATGGAAAAACTTGTTGACCAACTAAGCATAGCAAGCAAAGGGCCTTGACTGTAGAGGCGTGAATGTTGGCTCAAAACCCAGGGTAGCCCAGCTTTCTAGTGATAGGCTTGCGATGTTTTGAGCTACTAGCAGACAGCCCATGGAGATTATCCAATCCAACGTTGAGTTTTTTAAACAGCAAGACGGGCAGCGGGTTGCCCGGGGCTTTGAGCACCAGCGCTACGTGCTGCATGACGACCAAACCGTGTGCCTGAACGTGTTCAGTGTCGCCAGCGACCTTGGCATTACCCGAGAGGTGACCTTAAACCTGGACGGCTCATGGCGCCCGCTGGACAGCTACGTGCGGATACACCACGGCCAGCGACTTGAAGGGTCTGCCTGGTTTAGGTTTTCTGCCAGCCAGGTCACAGCCAAGGTGCAGCATTACAAGGAAGGGGCAAGCAAGCAGGCCATGCCGGTGGGCAAGCAAGGCGCCGTGTTCTGTGCTCACCCCATTGCCACCGATGCCCTGATCGCCGCTGCCTACCAGCGAGACGATCCCACTCCCACCCAGCTGCTTCCTGAGGTGTTTTTATCTTCACCCCATCACTTTGGTGCCACCGGCCCAGAGCTTGCGAAAACCGCCATAGAAATGACCTACCTTGGGTCGGAGGAAATTGTTGCGGCGGGGCAGACATTTGACGCCGATCACTACCAGATTATAGCCGGCAATCAGACCACCAGTCACACCCACCCCGGTGAGGATTTATGGACTCTGAAAGACACCTTTGTGTTTTTGAAGGCCGAAATCGCGGCCCTGGGCTATGTTTACGAACTCCAGTCCCTGGTTCGAGATCGTTACTAGTGGGCCAGGCAGCGACAGTCCCCAGGTGATTGATTCTTTAGTCAGCTGGCTACAGGGTTTGCCTCCGGCTGCTCCAACGATCCTGCACGCAGCCGACGGCAAGCTGGGCACGGTGCAGGTGCTGCAATACGAAGCTTATCGATGGCTACAGATGGAAGATGCCTCCATCCAATCCTTGCTGGACACCCGCCTACCTGATCGCCTCATCAGCCCGTCTAATTCCCTGATGCTAATGGCCCTGGCGTTTACGAAGGGGCGTTCGCGGGTGTTGAATCTTGGCCTGGGCGGGGGCGCCATCGAGCGCAGGCTGTTGCTGGATTACCCGACTATGGTGATCGACAGCGTGGAGCTGGATCCCCGAATTGTAGCCCTGGCCAGACAGCACTTTTTTCTGCCCGCCAATCACCCGGTGACGGTGCAGGACGCTGAGCAATTTGTCGCCAACGCCGCAGGTCCCTACGATCTGGTGTTTTGCGATCTGTTCAGTGCGCAGCAGCATGCCGTATGTCTTGAACGTGACGGCTTTTTTGCCGGTATTCGGCGCTGCTTAGGCCCCGATGGCGTGTGCGTTTTGAACCTCCGTCACACCGACCAGGGCGTTGTGGTGGCGATACTAAAAGCGGCCCGAAAACAGTTTTCTGCGGTCTGGCTGGTGGAGCTGGTTGGCTATCAGAACGTGGTGGTTTACTGCATGCCCAGGGCAATGTCAGCCTCTTCCAGCCAGGCGTTGGTCCCTGCTTGCAGTGAGTTTCTGGACACGCTGGACGCCGAACCTCTGGGCTTTGAATGGCAGCTGGTAGCGTTGCCCGATCCCTAGCCCATAAATCGAGAAACGATGGTCGAAACTTAGCCCGGGTTTCCTGTAACGTATCACTGCTGGTTTGTTAGCCTAATTACAGTAACTGGAGTGTTTGATGAAAGTACGTCTGCGTTGTTATTTTGCCCTTGTGATGATGGGTTTTGCTGTTAACGCCGCGGCCGACCTGTCCGGCGTCCCGTCCGGCTCCTACGGCCTGGATAAAACTCATGGATACATCACCTTCAGCTACAGCCACTTAGGTTTTTCCAATCCCCAGGTGGGGTTCGATCGGTTTGACGTAGCGCTGAACCTTGATAGCGCGGCGCCGGAAAACAGTCAGATCAGCGCCACCATCGAGGCCTCCAGCATTAATAGTCGGGTGCTCGAGTTTGACCAACATCTCAACGGCACCGAATATTTTGATACCGGCAATTTCCCTGAGATACGTTTTGAATCAACCGCCGTTAAGCCCACGGGTGATCAGACCTTTGAGGTTGGCGGCGTGCTGACCATCAAAGGTATCAGCAAGCCAGTTACCCTGGCGGCAACGATCAACAAGGCCGCCATGCATCCGATGCGCAGGGTACCCACCGTTGGCGTTTCGGCAACCGCCGCCATCAAACGCTCTGATTGGGGGCTTTCAAAATACGCTCCTGCCGTAGGTGATGACATCACCCTGACCATCGAAGTGGAGTTGCCAAAAAGTGCTGATGAATAAGGCAAGCCTTTCCTTTAGGCTACCCAATTAGTCCTATGAAATCCTCAGACGCGAACTACCACCCGCTGTCAAAAATCCTGCACTGGGCGGTCGCCGGTATGATTGTTCTGCAGTACGTGCTGGCCCAGCTGGCCGAGCGGGCTGAACACGGCGACCAGCCCGTTCGACAGCTGGCCCTGTTGGCCAATCATAAATCCGTAGGAATCACGATTTTGGCTCTGGCGCTGGTGCGCCTGGTCTGGCGCAAATTCCAGCCGCCGCCGGCGTTGCCGCCGCTGATGCCGCCTTGGCAGGTGAAGGCGTCTCATCTAAGCCATTGGGCGCTGTATCTGCTGCTGTTTGCGCTGCCGGTAAGCGGTTGGTTAATGTCCTCAGCCTCGGCCTACTCGGTGAGTTGGTTTAACCTGTTTCAACTGCCCGACCTGATCCCGGCCAGTGCTGACCTGAAACAGAGCCTGAAGTCTGTGCATGAGATACTTGCCAAATCCCTGTTTGTGCTGGCCCTGGTGCATATTTTGGCGGCGCTTAAACACGGTCTGTTCGACCGCGATGGCGTCATGGGTCGAATGGCCTCGGTGACCAGCATCGTGCTGTTCGTGGGCCTGATCGGTGCGGGACTGGCCAGCTTGGCAAGTCCCGGTAAAGCGGCGCCCCAGGCGGCCGCGCCGAAGTCTGCTGGGGCAGCGGTGACTGAGACCAGGCCCCAGGGGTCTGCCGATACTGCCGATGTGCCCGCCGACCCCTCCATGGCCCAGCCCAGCGTTGATTCAGCCCAGCCACCCGCTGATAGTCCCGTCGCCGTCCGCACCCCTGCCGATGCCCAGGGTGCGGAAGACTTGGCGCTTTGGCAGATAGACTATGAAAACAGTTTCATTCGCTTTGAGGGTGACCAGGCGGGTGCAAAATTTGAAGGGCGCTGGCCAGCTTGGCAGGCAGAAATTCGGTTCAGTGCCGCCAACCTTGCCGCCAGCTCTTTTGAGGTCACCATCGACACTCGCCAAGTGGATACCGCCGATAGCGAACGCGACGCCATTATCATTGATGCCGATTGGTTTGACGCCGCCCAATTTCCCCAGGCGGTGTATCGGGTAGGCCAGTTTGAGACCCAGTCCAACGGTCAATTTGTGGCCTTAGGTCAGCTGGAGATCAAGGGCCTGTCGACCCCCGTTGAGCTGGCTTTTAGCGTGACCGAAGATGGTGAACGCCGGGTGATCCAGGCTAACAGCCAGCCGCGCCTGCTGCTGGGCAACGCCCTGCTGGATCGCCTGGCCCTGGGTTTAGGTACGGGTGACTGGGAGGACACCACCTGGGTTGGCCAGGAGGTCAGCGTATCGGTAAGGGTGGAGGCGGTGGTCAGCGCACCATAGCCATCGCCTCGGCAGGGTTAAACGCTAGCCCTTCGACCGGCAACGCCTGCGCCACTGGCGTTTTAGCGTGGTCGAACTGTCAACAACCTACAAAGTTTTCGCCTGGCCGGCGAATTCTGATGCATGATGGAAATGCAGCATGGCCAGACTGGGCGGAGATTTCAGCCGTCAGCGAGTTGGCAGATTGATCGAATAGGTGGCTCAGACCACCAATAGAAAAGGATGGTTCCGTGCCAGCGAAGTCTACCCACTGGAATTCGGCGCTCGCTCTGGGTTTGTTTGCCCTGCTGGTGGCGCCACACCTGTTTGCCGCGCGGGAATCTTCCTGGCTGGAAATCCGGGACTTGGAACAGGGGCCGCTGGAAAACCTGGTCGACTCGACAGCCAACAGCGACGAAAATCGACGCCTGCAGGCGCTATTGACCTTGGCGGACCGAGGCTTGAATCAGTCGGTGGCGTTGGCGGCGAGATACTTTGAGCAGGCCCAGCCACTGATTTTCCCCGGCACCGATGAGGCGTATTTTTCACTGGCTGTGGGCTGTCAATTAAAACACCGACAGGCTTTGGATGGTGCCAGTGCCGCCTGCGGGACACTGATTGAGCCCGGTATTGAAACCGACAACCGGCTCGTCCAGGCCTATGTTCACTCCACGCTTGCCTACTATTATTACCGTGAGGGCAAGCATGATCAGTCCCTCGCCCATGCCTACAGCACCCTGGAAAGTGCTCAGGGTCTGAAAGATCATGGCCTGCTTGCCACCGGACACAATCTGGTGGGGCTGTATTTTTCCTCCCGGCTGTTGCCCAGGCTATCGATGCCCCATCTGGAAAGTGCATGGCAGCACGCGGGCCAGATGCGCTACCCGGAATTTAAGGTGGTAGTGCAGCTGAATCTGGCTTCCAACTACACCTATTTTGGGCGTGGTCAGGAGGCCCTGCAGATGTTGCGGGAGGTTGAGGACCTGCCGGTGGTAAGCCTTTATCCGACTCGCCGTCTGGTTCTTCAATCCATGCTGGCTCAAGCGCGCGTGACTATCGGGGATCTTGACGGCGCTGAGGAGCAGCTGGCGGCGGCGATGGCGGAGGTTTCCGATAAGATTCTGCCCGATGGAATGACCTTTGCCTTGACAGGCCTTGGGCGAGTGCAGCTGGCCAAGGGAAGACATGAGGATGCGCTGGCGACTTTCGGCCGGGTGCTGGAAATTGTGGGTCTAGACTTTACATCTGGCTTGGATCACCCGCGGATTCAGCTAGTGGTAGTGCCCTATGCCCAGGCCCTGCGTGAGGCAGGCCAGTTTGCCGCCTCCCGACAGCTGCTGCAGCTGGTTGTTGACAATACATCCACCGATGAACCGGACCAGCTGCTGGTTGACGCTTACCGGGAGCTGTCACAGACCTTAGAGGCTTCGGGAGATCGTTTAAAGGCTCTGGAGGCCCGGGAAACCTCGTTTCAGTATGCGAAGAAGCTGTGGGACGCCAGCTTTCAGTATCAATATGCGCAGCTCAATGCCTCCATGGAATCCGATCGCAGGAAGGTTGAACTGGAGCTGGCCAACGAGCGGGAGCGGGCCCTCACCGAACGCGCAGAACGGGAAAAAACCCTGCGCATGCAGAGCTGGGTTATCGGCGCAATGTTCGTCGCGGTAGTGCTGCTTTTTCAGTCTCGTCGAATGCAGAAGAGCGTGGCCGACTCGCAGCGCGCTGCCAGTGAGGGTCTGGAGGAGTTGGTGCAAACCCGGACTCAGGAGCTGGAAGACGAGATGGCCCAGAGGTTGCGAGCAGAAGTGGACCGGCACAGTTTGATGGAGCAGCTGTCGGAAAAAGAAAAACTCCATGCCCTGGGGCAGCTGACCGCCGGTGTTGCCCACGACTTCAACAATCTCATGACGGTGGTGTCGTTATCGGCAGATCACCTCAAGTCCGGCTATGTTAGCGCTGACGCCAAATCCACGGACGATACCCACTCAGAGTTGTTGGACAACATCCTTTCTGCAGCCGATACCGGATCAAAAATCACCAACGGTCTGCTGGCCTATGTACGTAAACAGCCTCTGCAGCCCAAGCTGGTTCAGCTGGACCGACTTCTTAACGATTCCCTGGCGCTGTTTCGCAATACCCTCGGCGACCGGTTTGAATTCACCAGTCGATTGCAACCCTGTCAGGTTCGGGTGGATGAAGGCCAGCTGATCACATCAATACTTAACCTGATTCTTAATGCCAAGGAAGCCATTGACGGTCGAGGCGTAATTGAGCTGATGCTTGGGACCTCCGGCGGCAATGCTGAGATAAGCATCCGAGACTCTGGTTCCGGCATGACCGAGGAGACTCGACGACGGGCCTTTGAGCCGTTTTACAGCACTAAAGATGTGGGCGAGGGCACGGGTCTTGGTCTATCCATGGTGTATGGATTTGCCTGCCAGTCCGGCGGTGATCTATTGATTGAGTCCGCCGAGAGCCAGGGCACCATAGTGACGTTGGCGCTGCCACTGGCCGCCGCCGACGTTCAGGATGTGAAGCTCAGCCGCACGCCACGTCAGTCGGCCCTGCCACTGGGACTTAAAGTGCTGGTGGTGGAAGATCGCGAACTGCTGCGGCAAATGCTGGATCGAACCCTGACCCAGTTGGGAATGGCGGTGTCGGTGGCCGGCAGCGCCGAGGACGCGTTAACACTCGTCGATACCCAGGGAATGCCCGATTTGCTGGTATCGGATATCGTAATGCCCGGTGGTATGGACGGATCTCAATTGGCAGAACGTCTTCGTTTACAAGGCCCTAAGTTGGCTGTGCTGCTGATTTCGGGCTATGCCGACTCGGTCAATGATAGCTGCCGCTTTCTGCGTAAACCATTCTCCCTGGCTGAGCTGGAGCATGCGGTGCGGGCGGCGCTCAGCGATGTGGATTTTCAGCAACCCAGCCCCGGGGTTCATTGACCGATGTTTGCCTAGCCGGTCCGCAACTCAGGCCTTGACGGTGGGTTGAATATTGGCATTAAGTCTGAACAGGTTGGTGGGGTCATACTGATTCTTAACCCGCAGCAGGCGCGGGTAGTTTTCCCGGTAGTTGCCGTTCACCTGGTGCTGATCTTCATCAAACACATCATTGGAATAAAAGCCCTGGGTATGGGGCTGTTGATGGGACCAATACGCCTTGATGTCTTTTATATGCTGGGTCGGATCCGCGCCGGCCTTCCAGGCCATAAATGTGAGCATATTAAAGTGCGCTTCCCGATGGGGAAATGCGGTGGCTGTATTGTCTACCCGAGCGATGGCGCCGCCGGTTTGCTGGAACGCGAACCAGGTTACCCGATCAGGCGCAGGATTAAAGTTGTCCACCAGGTCGTCCACCACGGTATCGGTGATGGCGCCGATAAAGCCCGATTTCTGGTAGGCGGCGTTGGCCCTGGGATCGTCCAGATCGCCGGAGCGCTGCAGCGCTACGTAGTCGATGGGGTCTATGGATTGCTTGAGTATGGTGCCCGCTTTCAGCATGGGCGCGGTCAGGGCATCCAGTTTTGCCGGGTCGCCGGTCCAGGTGAAGCCAACAGAGACGCTGGGGGGCGCGCCGCCGGGTGGCGCAAAGACCCCGGCAGACATTTCCAGTTCATCCGGCGCCTGGTCAGCGTATTCGCCAAAAAACCTTAGTACCTGCTTTACCTCATTGAAGGGAAAGCTAAGGCGGCCTCTGATCACCTGCCGCTGCATAGGATGCAGCTGGAACAGGAAGGAGGTGACAACGCCAAAATTACCGCCGCCGCCGCGCAAAGCCCAAAACAGGTCCGGGTTTTCCTCTGCTGACGCCCGCCGCAGCTGGCCATCCGGGGTGACCACATCCATTTCCAGCAGGCTGTCGATGGTCATGCCAAAGCGCCGGCCCAGGCGACCAAAGCCGCCACCCAGCGTCAGGCCCCCAACGCCGGTGTGAGACACGGTGCCAGCGGTGGTTACCAGGCCATGAGCCATGGACTCGTGATCCAGCTGTCCGAGCAGGCTGCCGCCGTCCACCCTCGCGGTGCGGGCCACCGGGTCCACTCGCACACCCCGGAACCGGGACAAATCAATCTGCAGCCCCTGATCACAGCTGGATTTTCCCGAAGCGCTGTGGCCGCCACATTTCACCGCCAGCAACAAATTGTGATCCCGGGCAAATCTGACCGCACTGCGCACGTCGGCTGCACCGGTGGGTTGGGCGATCAGCGCAGGATGTTTATCGAACGAAGGGTTGAGCAACTGTCTGGCGCTGTCGTAGCCGTCCAGCCCGGGCAGCAGCAGATGGCTTTTCAAGCTGTTGCTGAAATCCTGCACCAGCCCGGCGGGCAGCGTGATGCTTTGACCGTCGGCAGTGACTGCATCAATAGCTGAGGCCACCGGGGTGGGCGTGTACTTCAGCGAGCCAAGGGAGTGAACAGCAGGGGTGGCAGCTGCCACCGCGGCGGCCAGGGACGATTTTAGGAATCGACGACGGTACATGGGCGTTTCTCCGCGGGTAAAAAGTATTACGCGTCCCAGCGCCAGGGCTGCAGGTGCCGCCGTGGCACCCGGGACGCATTTTCCATCAGCATACCAAAGCTAGCCCGCATTATTCATGAAGGTTGGATGGCTGGTCTCAGCTGGCGAGTCCAGATTGGACGATCGGGGGAAAACCCATAGCCGTAGCTATGGTTTGAGGCCGATGGTTCAAGATGGGCCGCCCGATGAGGCGAGACACCGACAGCGACACACCGTCAGCCACCGCCATTTAGGCTGATCACGCAAGGGCCTGAAAGCACTGGGATTTGCCAGGTCATCAGCGGCCTTCATGAATAATGCGGGCTAGTGGGCCATTGGCTGCTTGCTGCGCCTTGCCAGCCCATACACATACTGAGGTAACTTCTCTTATCAAACGGTCCACTGATAGTGCTGAGTAACGGGTGAACTCATGGCAGCCAGCCCACAGCCCGGCGGTATTATTGGGCCGCAATGCCCTGCAGCTAGGGGTACTGAGACGCTAATGCTGGCTGGCCGGTTTGGATTCCCGAGGCTACAGTCAAAGCGCCATGCTCATACGGCGCTGGCAACTCGCTCCAGCAGGATTTTCAGTACCTGGTCAGGATCACGCTGCCACCAGTGCTGGGCGGAGAAGATCTCTACCTCGTAAAAGCCGTCAAAGCCCTCATCTTCCAGCCAGCCGCGAATGGTTTTCAGATCGATAATGCCATCACCCATCATGCCCCGGTCCAGCGCCATATCTGTCGTTGGCAGCAGCCAGTCGCAGAGATGAAAGGCCAAAATACGATCGCTGCCGGCCCGAGCGATCTGGGCTTTCAGTTCCGGGTCCCACCAGACGTGATAGACGTCCAGCGCAATACCCAGCCCCGGCCCAAGTGTGTCGCACAGGTTGTTGGCATGCTGCATGGTGTTAACGCAGGCTCGATCGGCAGCGTACATGGGATGCAGGGGTTCCAGGGCCAGGGGCACGTTGGCGGCGCGAGCATGGGGCAGCAGTTCGGCAATGGCGTCTTCCACCTGTCGGTGGGCGCCGGCCAGGTCTCGGGACTGCGCGGGCAGGCCCCCCACTACCAATATCAAACAAGCGGCTTGTAAGGTGGCAGCTTGTTCAATGGCCCGCAGGTTATTATCGATCATTGCCTGATGACTTTCGCCGGTAGTAAACATTCCTCCAGCGCAAAGGCCTGTGACTGTCAGTTCGGCCTCGGTCAGGTGTTTGGCGGTTTGTGCCAGGCCATAGTCTGCAACCTGATTGCGCCAGGGTGTGATGGCGCCAATGTTGTGGCGTTGACAGCCCTCGATGGCCTGGGCCAGGGTCCACTGTTGGCGCACCGTTGCGGTATTCAGTGAGGTCCGTTTGGGATCAGCCATTGCGGGTTAGCCGCTTAACTGATGAGAGCCGTCAATCCTCTGCCATGGCTCCCAGACGCTGCTGAATAATCTCCTGGGCCTGGGCCATAATGCGGTCAATCAATTCCTGGCAGGTGGGTATGTCGTGAATCAGCCCTGCCACCATGCCGCAGGACCATGCTCCGGCATCCATCTCACCTTCCAGCATAATTCTGGGATACACCCCTGCCACCTCGTCGATGATGTCCTCAAATTTAAGCTGATCGCCCAGGCGCCGCTCTTTTGCCAGCAGGCTCTGAACCGCGGCGTTGTTCATCACCCGCTCGGTGTTGCGCAGGGGTCTCATCACCAGCCGTGTTTCAAGTTCGCTGGCGTTAACGATGGCCTGCTTAACGTTCTCGTGCACCGGCGCTTCCTTGGTGGCGATGAAACGGGTGCCCATATTGATCCCTTCCGCGCCCATGGCCAGGGAAGCCACCAGGGAGCGTCCGTCAGCCTGTCCGCCGGAAGCGACAAAGGGGATTTCCAGCTCGTCCGCCGCCCGGGGCAGTAAAATCATGTTGGGCACATCATCTTCACCGGGATGGCCGCCACACTCAAAGCCATCCACGCTGGCTGCGTCGCAGCCAATGGACTGGGCTTTGAGGGCATGGCGCACCGAGGTACATTTATGAATCACCTTGATACCGGCATCTTTCAGGTAGGGCAGCACCTGGGAGGGGTTGTTGCCGGCGGTTTCCACCACCTTGACGCCGCCGTCGATGATGGCCCGGATGATGGCCGGGTAATCCGGCGCATTGACCGTGGGCAGGAAGGTCACGTTCACGCCGAAGGGTTTGTCGGTAAGATCTGCGCAGCGGGCGATTTCATTGGCAAGATCTGCGGGGGTTTTCTGGGTCAGTGCCGTAATAATGCCCAAACCTCCAGCGTTGGAAACCGCCGCCGCCAGTTCAGCAAAGCCCACATAGTGCATGCCGCCCTGAATAATGGGGTGCTGAATGTTGAGCATGTCGGTAATTTTGGTTTTCATCTGCGCAAAGCCCTGTTCAGTAGATCACATCATCGCCACGGGTTATTCGAACCAGTCGCTTGCCAATATTTGTGCCGGAGTAAAGACCCATCAGGGCGTCAGGCATGGCCTCAAAGCCGTCGCTGATATCAACCAGCGCACGGAGCTTTTGCTCCCGTATCCAGAGCGCCATGTCCCTTTCAGCCTGATCGAAGTCGGCGGCGTGGTTGTAAACAAAAAACCCCCGCATGTCGGAGTCGGTGCTGCGCAGACGCGTATAGTTTTTTGGCCCCTGCCGCTCAGCCTGCTGATACTCGGAGATGGAGCCACACAGCACCACCCGGGCGCCGGCTCGTAAATTTTCCAGACTCGCTTCCAAAATAGCGCCGCCCACGTTGTCAAAATAGACATCGATACCCTGAGGAAAACACTCGGCTATCTGTTTTGCAACGTCATCTTCCTGATAGTTGATCACGGCGTCGGCGCCCAGCTCTTTGACCAGCGCACACTTCTGCGGGCTACCGGCGATGCCAACGATGGGCGAGCAGCCCAGGATTTTGGCGATCTGCACCACCATCGAACCCACCCCGCCGGCGGCGCCGGATACCAGCACCGCCTCGCCAGCCTTGGGCTGGCCCCGGGTGATGAAGCCACAATAGGCTGAATAGCCGGTCATGCCCAGGGCCGAGAGGCCATAGTAGGCCGGCACGCCGCGGCGCTGCATTTTGATCATTTTTTCCTGGGCGGTGACCGATGAAACCTTGTAGGTTTGCCAGCCCAGCTGGCCATGGACAAAGTCTCCCACCGCAAATTCCGGATGTCTGGAGTCCACCACCTCGGCCACGCCGCGCCCGTGGATCACATCGCCGATGCTAAGGGAACTTTCGGCGGTGATGCCGCCGCCGTTTTTCATCATGTACATCCGCATTATCGGGGCCACGTTCAGATAGTGGGATTTGAGCAGAATCTGGCCCTCGCCCACCGGCTCAATGGGGCATTCACGATAGCCAAAGTGTTGCGGCGAAAGACCCGACTGCGGATGTTCAGCCACCGTCCACTGACGGTTGGTGTTCGATTCAGACATAGGATTTTGAGCGGCTGTTGGGCGCTTGGTAAAAGGGCTGTGGCATTATGGCACCGGCAGGCAAACAGACCCAGAGATTAAGGCTAGCCGCATTATTCATGAAGGCCGCTGATGACCTGGCAAATCCCAGCGCTTTCAGGCCCTTGAGTGATCAGCCTAAATGGCGGTGGCTGACGGTGTGTCGCTGTCGGTGTCTCGCCTCATCGGGCGGCCCATCTTGAACCATCGGCCTCAAACCATAGCTAAGGCTATGGGTTTTCGCCCGATGGTCCAATCTGGACTCGCCAGCTGAGACCAGTCATCCGACCTTCATGAATAATGCGGGCTAGGAGCATGTCTTGAACAGGAGAA
>CAYGPO010000029.1:0-38606 GCA_964351665.1 uncultured Gammaproteobacteria bacterium
CAGGGTCTCCAACTCTCTGGCTTTTTTCCAGAGCTTGTCTACGCAACGACTTAATGTGAGCTGTTCCTGTTCGCTTAAGGCCTGCATCAGGGCCTGGTTATAGGCCCTTGCTGCCGGCGCAATATCGTCCAGGATATCCGCACCCTTTTTGCTCAGCCGCAGACGAGAGCGGCGCTTGTCACCTTGGTCAAACTCGCGCTGGACCAGGCCCCGCTGACTGAGGGCTGACACCGAGCGACTCACCGCCACCTTATCCAGTTCTCCTCGTCGAGCCACCTCGGCAGCGGACACCTCCGGATAACAGCCAATCAGGCAGATCAGGCGCCATTCGCTGACCGTTAAGCGGTATCGAGTGGCGTAGGTTTCGGAGATTCCGGCGCTGACCCGGTTAGAAAGTCGTGACAACAGAAAGGGGAAAAAACTCTCCAGTTCAAACACGTCTGACATCCTTATTCCGAGCAAAAATCCATCCTCTCACGGTTGGCGGCCTTAACCCACCGTGGCGGTGGCTGCAGACAGAAATAGCCGACCTGTTAGCCGCCTCGCTGTTGCATCATGCATGATTGGCTTGCTACCCCTCGTTATTGGGGGTTTTTGGCGCTAAACTTTGTAAATCAAAGTGGAGAATCCCGTGAGCACCCTGACAGACGATCTTAAATTTGCCCGAAAAGTGGCAGAAGCAGGCCTGCGCTCGCCGCTGCTGGGAGGGCGATTTCTACTTTGGTGGGGAGCCATGGTGGGTCTGGCTTACGCTATCCACTACCTTTTATTGACCTCTTTAGCGGCGCCGGCAGGCCCAGCAATTGGCTGGCTGTGGATCTGTTTTGGACTGGTATCGGTGCCGGGATACTTGCTGATCAGACGACGTTATCCGTTTCATCAACCCGGCAGCGGGTCCCAGGCCAACCGCGCGGAGCGGGCAGTTTGGGCAGCGGCGGGGCTAATGCTGCTCGGCGTAATGGTGGGCGCTATGGCAAGGGTGTTGGCCGGTAGCCCGCCGCAACAGGTGTTTCCCTGGACGGTGCCGGCGGTGTTTGGTGCCTTTGCCATCGCTCAACTGGTCACAGGTTGGATCGCGGAGGCCCGGATCCTGCAGCTCGCAGGCTTTGTTGCGCTGATATTTGTTGCGGTGTGTTTCCCGTTGGTGGGTCAGGAAAAGCTTTACGCGACGGCCTCCGCAGGGGTTTTTGCAACGGTATTTTTGCCGGGGTTTTTGCTCTGGCGCAATGAGTCAGCAGGCCTTATCCGGGGACAGAGTCCTGCACTCAGACCCTAAACCCTTTGATCACAGCAGTATTGATGAGGTGATTCACGGTCGTCTTCGCCTTGGCATCATGGGCTATCTGTCCGGCAGCAGTCCGGCCCTGTTCACTGAGCTGAGGGAGACCGTTGGGGCTACTGACGGTAATTTGGCGGCCCACCTGAAAAAGCTTGAGGCCGCCGGCTATGTGTTCGTGGAAAAGCGTTTTAACGACCGCAAACCCCAAACGTTCATTCACCTGACCCGGCCCGGGCGCGAAGCCTGGGTCGCCTGGCTGCAGCGGGTTCAGCAGCTAATCGACGCCGCCCAGTGATTGTTGTGGGTACCCACTGAAGTCATTGGGCTCGGTGCGGCCCTAGGGTTGGCCGACCATGACATTTGTCAGTATCGTGCACTTCGACTTTGTTATACAAAGTACTTTGTTTAAAGTTGGAGTGAGCAATGAAAACCTATCTGTCCTACCTCGTTTTGTTTAGCCTGAGCAGCACCGCCATGGCCGCTGAACCGTCCCAGACGGTTAGCATTGAAATAACCGGTTTGGTTAGCGACCAGGGCACCGTGTTTGCCTCCCTGTGCACCGAGCAGGGATGGGCCAACATTGAATGTTCAGGCGCCTCATTGAAACCCACCCTGGGTACCTTGACCCATCGCTGGGACGACGTTCCGCCGGGTGAGTACGGCATCACCGTCCTCCACGATGCCAATAACAATGGTGAGATGGATTTCAATTTCTTCGGTGCGCCGGCAGAGCAGTGGGGCTCATCGAACAATCCCGCCCCCCGAATGGGTCGGTCGCTTTGGAAGGACGTGGTGTTCACCCTGGGAGCTGAGCCACTAAACCTGGTCATTCGCATGCAGCCGGAGGCCCTTTGAGATGTTTGAAGAGTTCACACGGTTAAGTTTCTGGGTCAATTCTGCCCCTGGCATGCTGCATTTTTTCGCTGCGTTGTTCGCCTTAGTAGTTGGTCCTATTGTGCTGCTAAAGCGCAAAGGCGGGATTTTTCATCGGATTTTGGGTGGGCTTTACGTGCTGGTGATGCTGGCGCTAAATGTTTCTGCGCTGACCATGTACAGCATGGGCAGATTCAATCTATTTCATTTATTTGCACTGATCAGTCTCGCCTCGATTATTCCTGCCATGGTGGCTATTTCCCAGGCTGTACGCACCGGCCATCGTGGCTGGTACAACGCCCACGCCCATTTTATGGTCTGGAGCTACTACGGGCTGGTCATGGCCGGCGCCGCCCAGCTGTTTTACCGCACCATCCCACGGATAACAGGGAGCTTTGAAAGTGTCGACAGCTTTTGGTTCTACGTGATGCCAGTGGCAACGGCGGTCACAGTGTTTCTGACCAACCGTTATATTCCTCGAATCAAAATTGCCGGGGCTTGATGATCACCGCCGTTACCGGTTGCGCCTGATGGTAAGCTAACGGCATAGGACTGTAGCATCCAGGGCTTGGATCAGGAGCGGCGGCGTGGACATTAAGCTTTATTCGTACTGGCGTAGCAGCGCGGCTTACCGGGTTAGGATAGCGTTGAACCTCAAGGGCCTGGAGTATGAGTTGGTGCCAGTGCATCTACTGCGGGACGGCGGTGAACATCACGGTCCCCAGTACCTGTCTCTTAACCCCCAGGGGCTGGTGCCATGCCTTACCGACGGTGGCAGGGTTTATCGTCAGTCCCTGGCGATCTTGGAGTACCTGGACGAAGCTTATCCGGACGCGCCTTTGTTGCCATCGGAGATACGCGCCCGGGGCAGGGTGCGGTCTTTGGCTCAGATTGTGGCCTGTGACATACATCCGCTGAATAATCTGCGTGTGAACATGTATCTGGACAAAGAGCTGGGTATTAATGGCAAGCGCCGGGTGGAATGGATGAATTACTGGATGGCCGAGGGCTTCCAAGCCTTTGAGACGTTGCTGGCCGGCAGCCCTACCACCGGCGAATTCTGTGAGGGGGACTCACCCAGCATGGCTGATTGCTGTCTGGTGCCCCAGGTTTATAACGCCTATCGCTACCAATGTGATATGTCAGCGTTTCCAATGATCAACAGCATTTATCAGCACTGCATGACGCTACCCGAGTTTGAATCAGCATCCCCTGAGATGCAGCCGGACGCCGAGCCCCAGGCCCAGAGCTGAAGCGGTAGGACTCGCTAGCTGTTTCGTTTGATGCTGAAATCTGCCAAATAGGTCAACAGGCTGAGATCCCCGGGCAGTTCCTGCAGCGCCCGTTGGGCCTGGTCAACCAGATCTGCCGCCATCTTTCTGGACCGCTCAAGACCAATACAGGCAGGGTAGGTGGGCTTGTTGCTTTCCTCATCAGATCCCTTGGGTTTTCCCAGCTGTTCGGTGCTGCCTTCGATGTCCAGCACGTCGTCATGAATCTGAAACGCCAGCCCCACTGACTCGCCGTAATGTGCCAGCTGGGCCTTTAGCCCGCTGGCAGCATTGCCAACCAGGGCTGGCAGGGTCAGCGCACAGCGTATGAGTGCGCCGGTCTTAAGGCCATGCATGGCGGAAAGCTCGTGCAGGCTCAACTGTCGACCAACCGCTCCCAGGTCCAGGGCCTGACCGCCGGCCATGCCCAACGAACCGCAGGCGTCAGCGAGCTCAGCCACCGCCTCGCCGGCGCAGGCTGGAGCAGGGTCAACCAGCACCCTAAACGCCAGCGCCTGCAGGGCATCGCCGGCTAAGATTGCCAGTGCTTCGTCAAACTGTCGGTGCACCGAGGGTTTACCCCGGCGCAGATCGTCATTATCCATGGCTGGTAAATCGTCGTGGATCAGCGAGTAGGCGTGGATGAGCTCCACCGCTGCCGCTGTGCCGTCCACCTCATCATTGGCAAGGCCAAGGGCAGCGGCCGCGCCGTAGGCAAACAGCGGCCGAATACGCTTGCCGCCGTTAAACACCGCGTAGCGCATCGCCTCGTGTAAGCCCTGGGGCGACTGATCCGCTGCCGGCAGGGTGCGATCCAGTACCTGATTAACCCGCCCTGTTAGCGACTCAATCTGCGCTTTCATCGGCTCATTGCCCGTCGCTGCTGGAGTCAGGGTCGAAGGCTGGATCGCTATCGTCATGGGCATCGTCGGTGGGTTGGTCCAGCAGTTTATCGACTCTCAGGGTGGCGGCGCTGAGGGCCTCCTGACAGGTCCTGGTCAGCGCCATGCCTCGCTCAAACTGCTGCAGAGATTGTTCCAGGGACAGGTCTCCACTTTCCATCTGTTGAACCAACGATTCCAGTTCGTTAAGGGAAGTTTCAAAATCCGGTGAGGCGTTTTTCTTGGCCATGTATCTAACTTTTCCTGGGTCAGCGACGCATAATGAAATTGCTTGGGGCTAATAGCAACCGTTGATTCAGATCTGATCCGTTGGATCGATCCAGCGAATCTGAGAGGGCCAGTCGGTGAATCGTGTTCGGCAGCGCACGTTGCCCACCTGGACCAGCTCTTGATCAACAAAGATCAGTGGTATCCGGGCTCTTAACCAGGGTGGGATCGCCATATTCTGGAACACTGCTGCAAGGGGCCTATGGTGATTTTCACCGGCTATTTTGACCCGGCTACCCGGCTCCGCGGTGCGCACCAGCCACTGCCCCTTGGGGTGGTGCCCGTCGAATTTCAGAACGGACCCATCAGGCAGCTGCAACAGCGGCTGACCTGCGGGGCGCCAGCTCAGCTCCAGGGCTGGGACTGGGTTGGATAAATCCGCCACCAGATACAGGTCCCGTCTATAGCAGCGCAGGCTATACCCATGGAGTTGCAGCATGGGCTGGCGGTCAGCAGCGGCGGCGCCGCGCTGTCGCAGCAGTTCCCTTAGCCGCCGGGCTGGAGGCAGCGCCAGCTGGCGAACAATCAGCCAGCGCTGAACAAGAAAGGTCTGGGTATTGGGGCTTAGGCCATCGAGCACTGCCGCCGCAAGTAGGTTTTGCTCCGCCGCCGCCGGTAGCAACGGGTCCAGCAGTTCATCCAAGGTTTGAGCGGTTTCACTCTGGCGTGCGCCGGTATTGGCCAGGGTTGTTATCGCATCGGGCCAGCGCTGGCTGAGTATCGGTAGTACCTGGGTGCGGAGGAAGCTGCGGCTAACGTCGGAACGGGCGTTGGATGGGTCTTCGATCCAGCTTAGGCCCTGCCTCCGGACCAGCTCAGCCAGGCGGGATTTTGGCACGCCAAGCCAGGGCCTGAAAAGCTGGCCTCGGCCCAGGGGCCGCAGCTGCGGGATGCCCGCCAGTTCGTGACTGGAGCCTCCTCTCAGTGCAGCCAGCAGGACACTCTCGGCCACATCCTCAGTATGGTGAGCTGTCAGCAGCAGGTCCCCGGAGTTCAGTTGTGCAGCCAGCAGCTGGTAACGGGCATCGCGCAGCGTCCCCTCGCCGGGTGATGAGGAAAAGCTGCCGGCAGGGACATCGAGAACGCAGCAGCTGACCCCCAGGGCGGCGGCGGTGGCAGCGCAATGTGTGGCCCAGTCTGATGAGTGGGGATCAACGCCGTGGTTCACGTGCACCGCGCTTAAGGGGAGGAGGTCGATGACTTGGCTGGCGCAGATCAACAGTGCGGTGGAGTCAAGACCACCGCTGAAAGCTACCAGCACGCGTTTGGGTTTTAGCCGTCCAAGCGATCGCCGCAGCAGATCGCCCGGTGTGTCAGTCACCCTTGAAGCGGCCCAGGGCCATTAGCCGCTGATAGCGTTCCGAAAGCAGTGAGTCGGTATCACGCTGCTTTAAATCCCGTAACACGGTGGAAATGGATGACTGCAGGGATTTTGCGATGGTCGCCGGGTCCCGGTGGGCGCCCCCCAGGGGCTCGGGTATGATTTCGTCGATCAGGTTCAACTTTTTCAGCGCATCAGAGGTAATGCACATGGCGCTGGCCGCGTCGGTGGCATAGTCGGCGCTTTTCCACAAGATGGAGGCGCAGCCTTCTGGGGAAATCACCGAGTAGGTGCTGTATTGAAGCATCAGCAGCCGATCACCTACACCAATGGCCAGCGCGCCACCAGAACCGCCTTCCCCGATCACACAGCAGACGATGGGTACTCGAAGGCTGGCCATCACCTGCAGGTTTTTGGCAATGGCTTCGCTCTGGCCACGTTCTTCAGCGCCGATTCCCGGATAGGCGCCGGGGGTGTCGATCATGGTCACCACCGGCAGTCCGAAACGTTCAGCGGTTTTCATCAGGCGCATAGCTTTGCGGTAGCCTTCGGGGCTTGGCATGCCGAAATTGCGATGAACTTTCTGTTTGGTGCTGCGGCCTTTTTGCTGACCAATCAGCATCACCCGGTGACCGTCCAATCGAGCCAGTCCGCCGACGATGGCAGGGTCGTCTCTAAACGCCCGGTCGCCATGGAGTTCGTGAAATTCTTCCGTCAGCAGGTCAATGTAGTCCAGGGTGTAAGGACGATTGGGGTGGCGGGCGAGCTTGGAAATCTGCCAGGGGTCTAGGCTGGAAAAAATGGACTCGGTTTTGCTGCGCAGTTTTTCCTGCAGCCTTCCTACCTCTTCTTCCAGATTAATGGAGTTGTCAGAACCCACGTTTTGCAGCTCATGGATCTTGGTTTCCAGATCAGCAATGGGTTGCTCAAAATCCAGATAGGTATTTTCAGTTTGCGTCATGGTCTCAAGTATACGCTTTATCAGATTGTAGTAACTCGCTGAACAGCAGCTCGCAGCCTGCAATGCCAGGCACCCGGGCCAACCCATCCAGCAGTAATTTGGTGGGTTTGACCCGAAAAGCATCACCCAGTTGAATATGTGCATGGGCCTTACTGTTCTTAAAGGCCATGACTATCGGGGTATCGCCGGGCTGGAATGGTAGCAGCGTATTTCGCAGAGCAGGAAGATCCAGATCGGTACCATTTAACGTCAGTTTCAAGGCCTTGGCGTGGCGAGCCAGGGTATCGTCAATGGTGAAGAGCTTTTCAACCCGCATTTTGACCCCGCCAGAAACATCATCGGGCAGCAGGTTGCCCTTGGCTACCACCAGCTGATCATTGTTCATCAGCTCAGTGTTCTCGGCCATGGCTTTGCCAAAAAAGGCCAATTCGATTCTGGCGCTGCCATCGTCAAGCTGGGCGAAGGCGCTGCGCTCGCCGCGCTTACGCAGTCCCATGATCAGACCAGCCAGGGTGGCGGGCACGCCGCGGCGATTGTCGCTGGACAGCTTGCCAAAACGTTGATCGATGCCGCCCAGGGCGCAGCTGACCATTTTTTCCAGGGGTTTGCGGTAGGGATCCAGTGGGTGTCCGGACAGATACAGCCCCAAGGTATCGCGCTCGCCCCGCAGCCGTCGATCGTCGTCAAAGTCTTCCTGCATGGTCAGGCTGTCATCAGCAGCCACCGGAGCCGGCGCACCAAATAGGTCGACCTGGCCTGCAGCCCGGTCTCTGGCGCTTTGTTCTGCAGCCTTCATGATCTGGGGGATGGAGTAGTACAGGGTTGCGCGATTGGGTCCCAGGCTGTCCAGGGCTCCGGCCATCACCAGCGCTTCAAGGCCGCGCTTATTGAGCCGGGAAAGTTCAATCCGGTTACACAGCTCCAGCAATCCGCTGAACCGGCCGCCGGCGTTTCGTTCCTCCACCAGCGATTCAATGGCGCTGCGCCCCAGGCCCTTGATGGCCCCCAGGCCATACAGCACCTGGCGGTCGTTGACCGCGGTAAATGCGTAGGCGGATTGATTGGCATCTGGGGCGACGATTTCGAGGCCGCTTTGTTTGGCATCGTCGATCAGCACCACCACCTTATCGGTGTTGTCCATGTCTGCAGACAAAACCGCAGCCATGAACTCCGCTGGGTAGTGGGCTTTCAAATAGGCGGTTTGATAAGACAACAGGGCATAGGCCGCTGAGTGTGATTTGTTGAAACCGTAGCCGGCAAATTTCTCCATCAAATCAAACACCGACTCGGCCAGCGGGCCGTCTATGCCCCGGGCCGTTGCCCCATCAACAAAAATGGAGCGCTGTTTGGCCATTTCAGCGGGTTTTTTCTTGCCCATGGCCCGGCGCAGAATGTCCGCGCCGCCCAAGGTGTAGCCGGCCATCACCTGGGCGATCTGCATAACCTGTTCCTGATACAGGATCACGCCATAGGTAGGCTGCAGGATGGGCTGCAGTTCCTCGTGGGGATAGCGCACATCCTGTCGACCGTGTTTACAGTCCACGTAGGTGTCAACCATGCCGGAGTCCAGCGGGCCCGGTCGGAATAGGGCAACCAGGGCCACGATGTCGTCGAAACTGCCGGGCTGCAGGCGCCGGATCAGCTCCTTCATGCCCCGGGATTCCAGCTGGAAAACCGCCGTGGTGTCGCAGGCTTTGAGCAGCGCGAAGGTGGCAGCATCGTCCATCGGCAGCTGATCAATGACGATCCCGGGCTGGTCATCCCGGGCGTTGATGGCGGCCACCGCCCAGTCAATGATGGTAAGGGTGCGCAGGCCCAGGAAGTCGAACTTCACCAGCCCAATGGCTTCCACATCGTCCTTATCGAATTGCGATACTACGCTCTCGCCAGCGACTTCGCAGTACAGCGGCGTGTAGTACTCCAGGGGTTTTGGCGCGATGACCACGCCGCCGGCGTGTTTGCCGGCGTTGCGGGTGATGCCCTCTAAAGACCTGGCCATTTTCATCAGCTGGCCGGTGTCTTCGTCGTTTTCCACCCGTTCGGCAAGCTCGGTGGACTCCTTCAGCGCCCCTTCCAGGGTAATCCCCAGGGTGTTGGGAATGAGTTTGGCCACCTCGTCCACAAAGCCGTAGCGCAGGCCCAATACCCGCCCCGCGTCGCGCACCACCGCCTTTGCTGCCATGGTGCCGAAGGTGATGATCTGGCTGACCTTATCCCGGCCGTAGCGCTGGGCCACATAGGCGATGACCTCGTCTCTGCGGTCCATGCAGAAGTCGATGTCGAAGTCGGGCATCGAGACCCGTTCGGGATTGAGAAAACGCTCAAACAGTAGCTCGTGGGCCAGAGGGTCCAGGTCGGTAATGCCCAGGGCATAGGCCACCAGGGAACCGGCGCCAGAGCCCCGGCCAGGGCCCACCGGGATTGACTGGTCTTTCGCCCATTTGATGAAGTCCGCGACGATCAAAAAGTAGCCGGGGAAGCCCATTTGGCCTATCACCCCTAGCTCGTGTTTGATCCTGGCGTCGTAGTCCTGGCGCTGGATACCCTCGGGCGCCGGCCGGGATATCAGGCGCTGCTCCAGTCCCTGAATTGACTGGTCGGCGAGAAAGCTCTCTTCGGTCTGACCGTCGGGCAGGGGAAACGCCGGTAGGAAGTACTTGCCCAGCTCCAGGTGCAGATTGCAGCGCTGGGCCAACTCCACGGCGTTCTCCAGGGCCTCGGGCAGGTCATCAAATAGCCGTGCCATGTCTGTGGCGGAGCGCAGATATTGCTGTTCGGTGTAGCTGCGAGGGCGGCTGGGATCTTCCAGCAGGCGGCCCTGATTGATGCAGACTCGAGCTTCGTGGGCAGCAAAGTCCTCGGGTGCCAGGAATCGAACGTCATTAATCGCCACCACTGGACATTGATGGGCCTGGGCCAGGCTGAGGGCCTGTTCCAGGTAATCCTCCTCGGCAGGTCTGCCCACCCTGGCAATATCCACGTAAAGGCGGTCAGGCAGCGCTCTGGCCCATTGAGCCAGCAAATCGCTGGCCCGGTTAGGTTTCTGGTTGCCTAACAGTCGCCCCACCGGGCCCTGCTGCAGGCCGGTGAGCACAATCAGGCCTTCGTTGGAGTCCAGCAGCCACTGGGGGTCTACGCAGGGCGGGCTGTGGCTATCGCGGGTAACAAACGAACGCGACAGCAGCGCAGAAAGCGTCCGATAACCTGTCTGGTTCTGACACAGAACCGTCACTCGAGCGGGGCTGTCAGCGTCGTCGTCGCGGATCCACAGGTCGCAGCCCGCCAGTGGCTTGATGCCCGCCCGCTCAGTGGCCCGGACAAATTTGACCAGGCCAAAAAGATTGTGCTGGTCGGTGATGGCCAGGGCCGGCATTTCCAACTCTGCTGCCCGTTGCACCAGGGATTTGATCCGCACAATGCCGTCCACCAGGGAATACTCGGTGTGCAGGGTCAGGTGGGAGTACATGGTGTTCACAGTGGCAGCTGGCCCTGAATGACGGCCCGAACCGGCGCAAAACTGGCCCGGTGCACGGGGCTTGCACCATGGCGGGCCAGGGCGGCCAGATGCTGGGCTGTGCCGTAGCCTTTGTGCTGGGCAAAGCCATAGGCCGGATATTCATGATCAAGGCTAATCATCAGTTCGTCGCGGGCAGTTTTGGCCAAAATGGAAGCTGCACCGATGCATTTTACCTGAGCATCACCGCCAATGATGGCCCGGCAGGGCAGGGCGATTTCGGGTATTCGGTTGCCGTCAATCAACACCTCGCTGGGGCTGAGCTTCAGCCCCGCCACAGAGCGTTTCATGCCCAGCAAAGTGGCCTGCAGAATGTTGATGTTATCGATGGTGGCCACATCGACCATCTCAATTTGCCAAGCCAAGGCGCCAGCATAGATCTTGTCTGCCATGGCGCTGCGCTGCTCTGGGCTCAGCTTTTTTGAGTCGTCTACCCAATCCCAGTTGAGGTCCGGGTCTAAAATCACGGCGGCCACTGCCACCGGCCCGGCCAGACAGCCCCGGCCTGCCTCATCGACGCCGGCGATTATGGGCCTGATCATAGGTTTGGGCATAGGTTCGGCCATGGGTATGGTCATGAACCAGGGCCTGCCTGCCGCCGACTCAAAAATTCAGCCACCTGTTCGCCGGCGCTGGTATCAGATATCAGGGTCAGGTGGATCTGGGAAAAACGTTCCAGCAGCATCTGCCGTTGCTGCGGGTTATTCAGCAGCTCGGTGGCCGCCTGGGCAAGGTTTTCTGGGCTTGCCTGTTCCTGCATCAGCTCCGGCACCAGGGCTTCACCGGCCAGGGCGTTGGGCAAGGAGAACTGATCCACTTTCATCATTTTCAATGTTTGCACAATCACGCGGGTGATGGGTGAGATGCGGTAGGTCACTACCATGGGGGTCTTGCACAGCAGCGCCTCAAGGGTTGCAGTGCCCGAGGCGATGATCGCCACATCAGCGGCGCTCAGGGCGGCAAAGGACTGGCCTTCCAGCACCTTGACCCGGTCCGCGATGCCTTCAGCCTGCAGCATCGCAATAAAGCGTTCGCGGGTGGCGGCGGTGGCTGTTGGGGTCACAAATAACAGCTGAGGATCAGCTTTGAGCATAAGTCTGGCGGCGCTGGCCATGACCGGCCCCAGCCGCTTGATTTCTCCTCCCCGGCTGCCCGGCAGCAACGCCACCACGGTGCCCTGGGCCGGCAGATCTAATGATAGCCGTGCGGCCTCCGGATTCGGTTTTAACGCGATGGTTTCAGCGCTGGGGTGTCCGACAAAGCGGGCCGGCACATTGAACCGCTTATAGATGGCCGGTTCAAAGGGAAACAGGGTCAGCATCAGATCAACGCAGCGGCCGATTTTTGCCGCTCGACCCTGGCGCCAGGCCCAGATCGATGGGCTTACGTAGTGCACCACGGGAATACCCGCGTCCTTTAACTTTCTGGCCAGCCCCAGATTAAAGTCCGGAGCGTCGATGCCTATAAAGCAATCCGGTGGTTGCGCCAACAGGTGCTGGGTCAGCTTGCGGCGTAGTTTGAGCAGTTCGGGCAGGTGGGAAAAGACCTCAGCAAAGCCCATCAGGGCCAGGGACTGGCAGTCGTACCAACTTTCCACACCGGCAGCATTCATGGCTTCGCCGGTAATGCCTGACAGCCTAATGCCGGGATAACGTGCCTTGAGATCCTTGGCCAGCGCCCCGCCTAGCCGATCGCTGGAAGATTCGCCGGCGATCAGCACGATATGACGCGGCTCACTGGGCCTGATTTCAGACACTAGTGCCCGAACCTGTGGCTGTTGGGACCTTGAGCAGTGGTCATCGCCATCGGTATTTGAGGAGTCCTGGCGTTAGGGCAACGGTCAGTAGTAACAGCTACAACTATGGCCCCAACTATGGCCCCAACTATGGCCTTAGAAGCTGGGTCAAAAATACAGATACTTGTGGGACCGGACACCAGCTGCCCAATCAGCGAATGATGCTACGCTGGCTGTTCTTTATGAACTCCACCATGGGTGCAACGTCTTCGCATTCCTGGGCCAGGATTTCCATCTGCTCAATCGCGTCGCTCAGGGGATGGCCCTGGGTATAGAGCATCTTGTAGGCGCGTTTGACGGCGGCAATCCGCTCGTTGGAAAAGCCGTGTCGGCGCAAGCCTTCGGAGTTGATACCCCTGGGCTCAGCCATCTTGCCCGCGACCACCACGTAAGGCGGTACGTCTCGATTGATGCTGGCACCCATGCCAGTGAAACTATTGCGGCCGATTCGGCAAAACTGGTGGATGAGGGAAAACCCCCCAATGATGGCGTGGTCTTCAATCTCTACGTGCCCAGCCAGGGAGGCACAGTTGGCGAAGGTTGTATCGTTGCCGATTATGCAGTCGTGGGCGATGTGCACGTAGGCCATGATCCAGTTTCGGTGGCCAATTTTTGTCACGCCGCCACCGCCCTCGGTTCCCCGGTTGATGGTGCAGGACTCGCGGATCGTGTTGTCATCGCCGATTTCCAGACGGCTATCGTGGTGGGGCAGAAATTTCTTGTCCTGGGGCTCCTCACCCACCGAAGCGAACTGGTAGATCCGATTATTCCTGCCAAGGGTTGTTGGACCATTGATCACGACATGGGGGCCAATCACGCTGCCGCGGCCAATTGTTACACCGGCGCCAATAACGCTGAAGGGGCCAATGGTGACGTCCTGATCGATCTCAGCGGTGGGATCCACCACAGCCTGGGCATGGATCATGTTCGTTCAGCACACAGCATTGTGGCGCTGGCCACCTTTTCGCCGTTAACCAAGGCTGAACAATCGTATTGACCCATATTTCGCATCATTCTCTTCAGCCTGACATCCATCTCCAGCTGATCGCCGGGCACCACCACCTGACGGAACCGAGCGTTGTCGATTTTTACCAGATAAAACATCGGCGAATCCTTGGGGTCATCGACGGTGTTGAGATAGCACAGCACACCGGCACATTGAGCCATGGCCTCAAGGATCAGTACCCCGGGCATCACCGGGTGGCCTGGAAAATGGCCCTGGAAAAAGGGTTCGTTGATGGTCACATTCTTGATTGCCTTGACCCATTCACCGATTTGGTAATCCACCACCCGATCAACCAGCAGGAACGGATAGCGGTGTGGCAGGGCACGGAAAATGGTCTCGATGTCCACCACCTTGCTCTCTTCATTGTTTTTGTCAGTCACTTCGAATCCTTTTCGAGTTTTATTATCCGCCTGGCAAGCTCGTCCAGCTTGCGCAAACGTGCCACGTTTCGTCGCCAGACGGCGGCGGGCTGAAAGGGGATGCCCGACGAGTAAGTGCCGCCGGCTTCTTTAATGTCGTGGGTCACCATGGTCATAGCAGTGACGGTAACCCCGTCCGCTACGCAGATGTGACCCGCAAAACCGGCCCCGCCAGCCACCATGCAGTTGCGACCAATGGTTACGCTGCCGGCGATGGCCACACAGCCAGCGATGGCGGTATGGGCACCCAGCCGCACGTTGTGGCCTACCTGGATTTGGTTGTCCAGGCGTACGTCGTTTTCCAGGGTTGTATTGTCCAGAGCCCCACAGTCGATGGTGGTGTTTGCACCGATTTCACAGTCGTCGCCAACCTCCACCCCGCCTAGCTGGGGTACTTTTACCCAGCCCTCGGCAGCTCGTGCCAGGCCAAAACCATCGGCGCCCAGCACCGCCCCTGGGTGGATGATCACCCGCGCTCCCAGGGTCACCTGCTGGACTAACGTCACCCGAGCTACCAGGCAACTGCCATCGCCGATGCTGCAGCCGGGCCCAACCACGCAACCTGGTCCGATATAGACGCCCTGGCCAATGACTACGTCATCATCAATGGCGCAATGGGGTCCAATCCAGCTGCCTTCGCCGACGCTTACATTGGCGCCCAGCACCGCGCTAGCATGCACGCCCGATTCAAATTTGCCCCTGGGGTCAAAGTAGGCCGCGCCTTTGGCGTAGTCCAGGTAGGGGTCCGGGCTGACAATGACGCTGCCAGCATAGTTCTGCGCCTCTTCAGGGTGCAAAATCACCGCGCCAGCCTGGCAGTGGACAAGATCGCTGCGGTATTTGGGATTGGCTAGAAAGCTGAGCTGGCTGGGACGCGCCCGACTGAGGGTCGCGCAGCCCTTCAAAAGCGTATCAGGTGCTCCCTTAAAAGGGCGTCCCAGCAAATCGGACAGTTTTTTTAGGGTCAACTCCGGTGCCTTAGATGGCATGATTCAAATGCTTCCCTTGCATAAAGGGTCAGTTTTCACCGCCGCTTGGGTTGTTATTGTTTTGGCCAGCTTGCTGCAATCGTTCCAGCAGTCGAGCCGTCAGGTCAATGGAGTCCGAATAGTACAATGCCGGCGAGGCAAGGATCAGATCGTACTGCTGTTCTACGGCGTATTTTTCGACAATTCTATAGATTTCTTCCGTGACCTTTTTCAGCTCCTCGTCGTGGGCGATCTGCAGCTCATCGGCCAGGTCTTCTTTGTTACGCTGAAGGTCACGTCGCAGGTTTCGCACCTGGCGTTCCAGGGCCTGGCGACGTTCCTCGCTCATCACGGCGGTATCGCGAACCAGGCGGTCTTCCAGATCCTCCAGCTCCCGTTCCTCGGTGTCGATTTCCTGGTAACGGCCCTCAAATCGCTCCTTGATCCCGGATTTTCCCGATCTGACCTGGGGTGAGTTTTCCAGCAGGTGCTCAAAATTCACGTAACCGATCCTGCTCTGGGCCAGGGCATTACCGGTCGTCAGCACTGAGAAAGCCATGACGGCTGTCAGCAGCAGCTGGAGAAGATTTGGGCACTTGGTCAAAAGATTCAGGCCGGACCGTTCTCGCAAGGCAGGTATGCTAGCAAAAAGCACCACCGAGCGTACGCGACCTGCTATCGGTTTAGTTCGTCAGGCTGGCTTCATCAGAAAAAATTACCGAAGGCGAACTGTAGAGTTTCAGTTTCGTCCCCAGGTTCGTCGTTCAGGGGCGCCACCAGGTTGATAACCACGGGTCCAACCGGCGCCTGCCATTGTAGTGAAAGCCCAGTGGTGTAGCGGATTTGTCCCGCGTCGAAGGAATCCAGATCCGCATAGACCTGACCAAAATCCACGAACCAGGACAAACGCGTAGTTCGGCTGTCTTTGGCAAAGGGAATGGGAAAGAACAGTTCCGCTGAGCCGGTAATTTTCAGGTCGCCGCCGATGGGGCGGGGATTGGGGTCAAAAAAGGGCTCACCGGTATCGGGGTCGGAGCCCAGTATTCTAGCCACGCGTGGGCCCAGAGTGTTGTCCTCATAGCCTCGCACCGAGCGCACACCACCGGCAAAGAAGTGTTCAAAAAACGGCAGGCCGAAACGAGAGTCGCCAGAGCTGCCGTAGGTGTCGCCGTAGCCCATGTCACCGGACACAGCGAAGGTGAAGCTGCGGCTGATGGGGAAGTATTTCCGGGCGTTGTAGGTCATCTTGTAATATTCAATGGTGCTGCCCGGAATCGCGATTTCCAGTCCAGCCCGCTGAATCGAGCCGCTGGTGGGGCTGAAGAAGCGGTTGCGCGAGTCTCTTGACCACAGCAACTCGGTGCGCAGGGTAAGCGCATTGTCGATGGTGCGGTATCCGGTTTGATCTGCCGGCTGATCCAGGGCCACGTCGGCCGGAGTGAAGCAGGCAGGATCTACCCGGGTTACCGGCGGGCCGGGGTCGGTGGACAGATCGCAAAATTCGCCGAGATCAAAAAACACCAGCTCTTCAAAAATATCCGGGCCAACGCCAAGAAAGGGCGTGATGGAGGTATCTTCCAGGCCTATCAACAGCCTGACCCGATCCACCTCGGTGACGGGTATGCCGAAACTGGTGGACAGCGCTTTGGTGTCTGCCAGGTAGCTGGCAATGTTGGCTTCACCCTGATCCAGCTCGCGAATACTCAAGTTATAGCCGCGGCTAACACCGTCTTCGGTCCAATAGGGATCCACGTATGACAGGTCAAGTCGGCTGAAAAATCGCGAGTTCTGGAGGCTGATGCCGGCCTGCTTACCGGAGCCCAGGAAGTTTTGCTGGTTCACCGACAGGCTGCCCAGAATACCGGTCACCTGAGAAAAGCCCAGGCCGAAGGTAAAGGAGCCGGCGGTGCGCTCGGTGATGGAAACGTTGACGTCCACCTGGTCATCAGAAATCCGTGGTGTTTCGATGTTCACCTCGTCGACAAAGGCCAGGCGCTGCAGCCGCAGGCGGGATCGGTCCACCATAAACTGAGAAAATACCGATCCTTCGAACTGGCGAAACTCCCGCCGCAACACCTCGTCTTTGGTTTTGGAGTTGCCGGTAAAGTTAACCCGTCGCACGTAGACCCGTTGGCCAGGATCCACCAGCAGGGTGAGCTTGACGGTCTTGGATTCTTTATCGATGTCTGGAATTGGGTTGACGTCAGCAAATGCGTAGCCGGCGCCGGACAGGCGTTGAGTGATGTTCTCGGTGCTGGCCTCCAGCAGTCGGCGGGAAAAGGTTTGGCCTTCCTGCAGCACGATAAAGCGCTTCAGGTCTTCTTCACTGACCACCAGGTCGCCGGTGAGCTGGACCTCGGAAACGGTAAACAGATCGCCCTCGCGCACGTTGGCGGTGACGTAAATATCGTTGCGGTCCGGGCTGATGCTGACCTGGGTGGATTCGATTTCAAAATCGATATAACCCCGGTCCATGTAATAAGACTGCAGTGCTTCCAGGTCGCCCTGGAGCTTTTCCTGGGAGTATTGGTCGTCCCGGGTATACCAGGACAGCCAGCCGCCGGTGCTGGACTCAAAATCTTCCAGAATTTCTTCATCGGTGAAGATGGTATTACCGACGATGTTGATGTGCTTGATGGTGGCGGCGTCACCCTCGGTGATATCGATGTTGACCCGCACTCGATTGCGCTGCAGTTCATCAACGCTGGCGTCAACCAGTACGTTGTATTTGCCTCGGTTGTAATACTCTTTGGTCAGACTCTGCTGCACCCGTTCCAGGGTGCGGCGCTCAAACACATCACCTTCGGACAAGCCGAAGTCCGACAGGGCACGCATCAAGTCTTCAGTTTTGATGTCCTTGTTGCCGTCCAGGGCAATCTCGGAAATGGCTGGCCGTTCGCTGACACGAACCACCAGGATGTTGCCTTCCCGATCAAATTCAATGTCATCAAAAAAGCCGGTTTTGAACAGCGCCTGCATGGCGTCGGCTATGCGCTGGTCGGTAAGGGTATCCCCAACTTCCACCGGCAGATAGTTAAATACCGATCCGGCGGAGATCCGTTCCAGGCCCTCAACACGAATGTCAGAGATCTGGAACGGCTGCACTGCCGCCACTGGGCCGCTAAAAAACACGGCGGACACAAAGCAGGTAAGCGCCAGCAGCGCTGTTGCTGCCTTTGAGCCCTTAGATTGATGGCCCCTGTTGTGACCCCATTGAACGTTGTTCATTTGCCTAGCACCCTCATCAGCGCGCCGTCTTGATTATCCGCCGCGCATTTTACCCTGACTGAACCGTCAGATGTGGCCAGATGTGTTAATCCGGGCCAATCTGGCGAAATGTTGAGGTTGTTATACCGCGACGGCAGCCTACGACATAAGTCGTAAGATATCGTTATAAAAGGTGAGAGTCATCAGCCCGAGCAACATGGTTAGCCCGACATACTGGCCGGCAACCTGAAAACCCTCAGAAACGGGCCTGCCGGTAACCCACTCAACCAAGTTGTAAAACAGCTGGCCGCCATCAAGCATAGGGATCGGAAGAAAGTTCAGAATTGCCAGTGACAGGCTCAGTACGCCCAGGAAGAATAGAAATCGGGACAGGCCCAGCCGTGCCGAGTCCCTGGCATATTGGGCAATGGATATGGGGCCGGAGAGGTTCTTCAGTGACGCTGAGCCGGTTAGCATTCGGCCGATCAGGCCCACGGTGGCGGTGGTGATTCGATAACTCTCAGAAAACGCTGCGCCTACTGAATCCAACGGGCCGTACTGAAAAATGGTCCACAGCCGCTTGTCTTCCGGGTCATAGGGGTAAACCCCAATGACATAGCGAGCTTCCTCGCCGCTGCCGTTGATGGTTGGCACCACCTGAAAGCGCATTCGGGTATCGTTGCGCCGGACCACGATGTCCAGCGCCTGGCCAGGGCTGGCATGTTTTTGCACCGCCTCAGACAGCTCGAGGCCGGTGGTGATGGGATCTCCCGCCACCGACAGGATAAGGTCGCCGGCTTCGATGCCGGCCTGGTCCGCGCCGTCGCCTTCAATCACCCGGTCGATATAAGGACGACCCTTCGGCTTGTACAAATTAAGGCCCGAGGCGCTGAGCAGATTCTCTTCGTCAAAGTCGTCGCCCAGCTGGGACAGGCGCAGATCTACCCGGCGTTGATTTCCCCGGGCGTCCTCGGCGATCACCTCAACGTCCCGACGGTCTAGTGCGTGACCCAGCAGCTCGATGCTGGCATGGGTCAGGGTCTGAGTTTGGCTGCCGTTGATGGCCACCACCTGGTCTCCAGGTCGCAATCCGGCTTCGGCCGCCAGGCCATCGGTCTCCCCCAGCAGCAGGCGGGGTTCAGACACCCCCACCATAAACATCAGAGAAAACACCACCAGCGCCAGCACCAGGTTGAAAATCGGGCCGGCGGCAATAATGGCCGAGCGCTGGGTCAGGCTTTTGGCGTTGAAGGACTCGTGGCGATCATCATCGGTTACCGGAGTCTCGCGTTCATCGAGCATTTTTACGTAGCCGCCCAGGGGCAGTGCCGCCAGCACAAATTCGGTACCGTTGTTGCCGACCCGTTTGAACAGCGGCGTGCCGAAACCCACGGAAAACCTCAGTACTCGCACGCCGCATCGTCTGGCCACCCAGTAGTGGCCAAATTCATGAAAAGTGACCAAAACCCCAAGGGCTACAATCAGCCACCAGACCGAGCCAAGAAATTCACCCATGGTTGTTACCTGCTGCGTTCACAATAGTTGGTAGTAGGACCTTTGCTTAGGGTTTTCAATGGGCCATCGGTTACAGGCGGCCAGCCCAGGCCAGCCCGGCGAGGAAAAACGGCGCGGCGGCGAACGCGCTGTCGAAGCGGTCCAGCACGCCGCCGTGGCCCGGCAACAGGCGGCCGGTATCTTTCAGCTGGCGCTGGCGTTTCAGGATGCTGATAAACAGATCTCCTGCCACCGAAATGGCGGCGGTCAGGGCCGCCAGGCCAAACAACCAGCTGCCAATATTAAATTCGGGTGGGGTATATCGGAGCAGTAGCCAAACCACCAGGCAGACCATCAGCTGGCCACCAAACACCCCTTCCCAGGTCTTGCCCGGGCTGATTGCCGGGGCCAGTTTGTGCCGCCCAAACAGGCGGCCGGCGGCGTAGGCGCCTATGTCCGCGGACCAGATAATCAGCAAAAACACGATAGTCAGCCCCTGGCCAGCCTGGGACTGGTGAATCTTTCCAAGGCTGACCCCCGCCACGGTTAGAAGGAGTATTCCCAGCACCAGTTTGAACCAAAATATCCCTCCCTGTGGTTCGCTGAGCATCTGTGGCCGTGATAGCCAATAGAGATTAAACAGCCAAACCAGCAGACCAACAGCCAGCATTGCCGGAAGCAACCCGGGGGGGGCGCTGACCAATGCAGCCAGGGTGAGGGCACCCACCAGCAGTGCGAACAATGCCCGGTCGGCGACAGACTGGGAACCCGCCAGCTGGGCCCATTCCCAGCCACCGATGAGGACCAGTACTGCCGCAAAAACGCTGTATTGAAGCCCATCAGCAAACCAGACTATGGCCAGAACTGCTGGCCCGAAGACCAGCGCTGAGGCGATGCGTATGGCTAGTTCCAAATGGCTGGATCTATCGGCTGGTCAATCACCCGTTGCCCACCTGTATTGGCGGCGGTACCCGGCCAAAGCGACGCTGGCGGGAGGCAAAGTCCTCCAGCGCAATCTGCAGTTGAGCGGGTCCAAAGTCAGGCCACAGGGTCTCGCAGAAATACAGTTCGGTATAGGCCAGCTGCCAGAGTAGGAAATTGCTGATGCGTTGTTCGCCGCCGGTTCTAATCAGCAGGTCCGGGGAGGGCAGGTCGGCCAGAGCAAACTCTGCCTGCAGGGCGCGTTCATCAATTTCATCGACGGTCAGATGGCCTTGTTCCACCAGGCCTGCGAGCTTTCTGGCGGCCTGTGCCACATCCCAACGGCCACCATAATTTACCGCGATGGAGAGGTTCAGGCCGGTGTTGTTGGCGGTCTTTTCCTCAGAGCGGTGCATGCCTTTGCGCAGGTCGTCGGAAAAGGCGGCGAGGTCGCCGATAAACCTGAGTCTTACGTCGTTGCCGTGTAGGTCATCAACTTCCCGGTTCAGCGATCGCATGAACAGGTCCATCAGCCGACTTACCTCCGTCGCCGGACGGTTCCAGTTCTCGCTGGAAAAAGCGAACAGCGTAAGTGCCTCTATGCCACGTTCAGCACAAACCTCAACAATCTTGCGGGCCGCCCTGACTCCAGCCTGATGGCCAAAGGTTCTTGGTCTGCGACGCTGTTGGGCCCAGCGCCCGTTGCCGTCCATGACGATAGCGATGTGGCGAGGCGAGTTCACGGCGTTGAAATCTGACTGAGATCAGATCTCCATCAGTTCCTCGTCTTTCGTTTTCACCACCGCGTCAATCTGGGCGATAAATTTGTCCGTGATCGCCTGAATTGTGGTCTCAGCACGACGCTGGTCGTCCTCACTGATCTCTTTTTCTTTCTCCAGGTCTTTAGTCATGGATATCGCGTCCCGGCGAATATTGCGCACCGCAATCTTGCCGTTCTCGCCTTCGTTACCGACAATTTTGGTCAGCTCCCGGCGTCGATCTTCGGTCAGGGCCGGCAGGACAATGCGAATATTGGTCCCAGATGTGTTGGGATTTAGCCCCAGATCAGATTCCATGATGGCTTTTTCGATCTTCTTCACCATCTCTTTTTCCCAAGGTTGCACCACCAGAGTTCGGGCGTCGCCGACGGAAACCGATGCCGCCTGGGACAGGGGCACGTCGTTGCCATAATAGTCCACCTTGAGGTGGTCCAGCAGGCTGGTGTGGGCTCTGCCTGTGCGAATTTTGGTGAGTTCCACCCGCAGGTGCTCAACGGCCTGGGTCATTCTCTTCTCGGTGTCTGACAGAATGTCACTGAGCATTTTCAAACCCTCCCATGGCTGAAAAATGAGTTAAGTCTAGCAAATCGCGGGCAGCTGCTGCCCGAGCGTTGGTGGGCGGTTGCCGATCAGGTAACCAGCGTGCCGATGGCTTCACCCTGCATGATCCGCAGCAGTGCGCCGGCGTTATTTATGTCAAAAATCCGCAGCGGCACTCCCTGGTCTCGGCACAGCACGATGGCTGAGGTGTCCATCACCCGCAAATCCTGCTGGATAACGTCATCATAGGCCAGGGTTTCGTAGCGTTCGGCGTCCGGGTGGGTCATCGGGTCGGCGGAGTAAATGCCGTCCACCTTGGTTGCTTTGAGCACCAGGTCAGCGCCGATTTCCACAGCCCTCAAGCTGGCAGCCGAGTCGGTAGTGAAAAAGGGGTTGCCTGTGCCGGCTGCAAACAACACCACGCGGCCCTTTTCCAGGTGCCTGATGGCGCGTCGACGAATGTAGTCTTCGCAGACCTCGTTGATCTTAATTGCCGACATGACCCGGGCGGTGACGGAAATTTTCTCCAGCGCGTCCTGCATCGCCAGGGCATTGATCACCGTGGCCAGCATTCCCATGTGGTCGCCGGTTACCCGGTCCATGCCCGCCGCGGCCAGACCGGCGCCGCGAAAAATATTCCCGCCGCCGATCACGATGCCAACTTCCACGCCCAGCGCAGCCACTTCGCGAACTTCTCTAGCCAGACGTTGAATGACCAGGGGGTCGATCCCATAGTCTTCGTTGCCCAGCAGCGCCTCGCCACTAAGCTTGAGTAAGATGCGGCGAAACCGAAGTTCCTCAGCGGGTTGTGCGCCCTCCGTCATCAGCTGTTGTCGTCGCCCAACTGCTTGCGAACCTCATCGGCAAAGTTCTCTTCTTTCTTCTCGATACCTTCGCCAACTTCCAGGCGGTGGAATTCCACCACCTTGGCAGAATGCTGGTTGAGCAGCTTTTCCACCGTCATATCCGGGTCCTTAACAAATGGCTGACCCAGCAAGGTGATTTCCGCCAGGTGCTTGCGCAAACGGCCGCCGACCATTTTTTCAATGATCTCCGGTGGCTTGCCCGATTCAGCTGCCTGAGCGATCAGGATTTCCTTCTCTTTGGCCACGTCTGCTTCCGGCACGTGATCAACGCTGATGTAGGGAGGGTTGGTGGCGGCCACGTGCATGGCGATGTCCCGGGCAAGATCGGCGGTGCCACCTTCCAGTGACACCAACACACCAATACGACCACCGTGCACGTAGTGAGCCATCACCTGGCCGTCGTTGATGGTAGCCATCCGTCGGACCTGGATGTTTTCTTTGATTTTTGCGATCAACGCCTTGCGGGCTTCTTCCAGAGTATCGGCATTGCTGGCCGGTTGAGCCATCAGTGCCGCCACGTCGCTGACGTCAGCAAGTCCTGCCTGGGCAACCTCGGCGGCAAAGTTCAGAAAGTTATCGTCTTTGGCGACAAAGTCCGTTTCGCTGTTGACTTCTACCAGCACGGCTCGGGCATCGTTGGAGGCGGCAACAATCTGCCCCTCCGCTGCGACCCGGCTGGACTTGTTGTCAGCTTTGGCAATGCCGGTTTTGCGCAGGTATTCCCCCGCGGCATCCAGATCGCCGCCGGTTTCCACCAGCGCTTTTTTGCATTCCATCATCCCTGCGCCAGTACGTGTACGCAGTTCTTTGACCAGTGCGGCTGTTACAGCCATGATCGTATCTCCATCAGTTAGGTTGAGTGCGCTCTACTCGGCGCCGTCGTCAGCTTTATCCGCTGTTTCTTTCTTGCTTGTCGCCTTCTTTGCGACTTTTTTGGCCGGGGCTTCAGCCTCAGCCTTTTCGGCTTCAGCCGGAGCTTTCACCTGCGCATCAGCTGCCGCTGGCGTGTCTACCTTGGCTTCAGCTACCGCTTCTGGAGCGGCCTGGGACGGTTCCTCAGCGGCTGCTTCGCTGTCCGCCTGTACGGTTTTGGGCTTGGAGGCGGTCTTTTTGCGTGCCGTTTTCTTACGCGCTGGGCGTGGGGCCTTAACCGGCTTGCCGTCGGCATCCAATTCCACAAACTCATCGGAGCCTTCATCGGCCTGGGGCACCGATGCACGACCTTCCAGCACCGCGTCAGCCATCAGCTGGGTATACAGGGTAACGGCGCGAATGGCGTCGTCATTGCCGGGGATTACGTAATCCACTTCATCTGGGTCGTTGTTGGTGTCGACGATACCAACAATGGGAATGCCCAGCTTCCGAGCTTCCTGCACAGCAATGTTTTCGTAGCCTACGTCAACGATGAACAGCGCGTCGGGCAGGCCATTCATATCTTTAATACCGCCCAGACTTTGCTCCAACTTTTCCTGTTCGCGGGTCAATGACAGCACTTCTTTTTTGATCAGTCGCTCAAACGAGCCGTCGTCTCTCATGGCCTCAAGCTCTTTGAGGCGCTTGATGGACTGCTTGACGGTGCGGAAGTTGGTGAGCATTCCGCCCAGCCAACGGTGAGACACGTGGGACACGCCGCATCGCACAGCCTCCTCACGGACCACGTTGCGGGCAGCACGCTTGGTGCCAACAAACATAATCTGGCCCCGGCGTGATGCGACACCGCTGATAAAGTTCAGGGCGTCCTTCAGCAGCGGAAGGGATTCTTCCAGGTTAATAATGTGGATCTTGCCCCGGGCGCCGAAGATGAACGGAGCCATCTTGGGATTCCAGTAGCGGGTCTGGTGACCGAAGTGAACTCCGGCTTCCAGCATTTGACGCATGCTTATATTTGGCATGTTAGTTGACCTTTCACAGTGCGAGAGACAGCTGGCCGGAACCCTAAAAGGAGCAGCAACAGTGAATCTCTGGGTTAGTCCTCCGCAGACCCCATGTGACAACCCGATTTTTTGAGCTCGGGCACCCCGCCACATGTGTCGGCCTGCGTGCGAATTTTTTGCCCCACCCGAGAGTGAGGCGCGCGAAGTATAGTGTTGATGGGCCCTGGGAGCAACTGCCAGAGGCAACTTAAGCGATAAGGCGGGCCAGCCCCTCGGTGGCGCCGGCGACGGTCCAGGTACTGGTTCGAGGTGCCGAAGATGACTTACCATAGGCGCTCCAAATCACTGGTGCCAGCACCTGTCCCGCCAACCCCGGAGGCAGCTGTGCGCAAAGATCTATGCCGATATCCCTTAAAACCCCGGAGCAGATGGACAAAATGCGTGTGGCGGGCCGTCTGGCTCGTGAGGTGCTGCACATGATTGAGCCCCACATCCAGCCCGGCGTTACCACCGAGCATCTGGACCAGCTTTGTCACGCTTACATTGTTAACACCCAGGACGCGATTCCCGCCCCTCTGAACTACCGAGGGTTTCCCAAGTCCATCTGCACATCGGTCAATAACGTGATTTGTCACGGCATTCCTTCGGCCAAAAAGCTCAAGTCCGGGGATATTGTTAACGTGGATGTGACGGTAATTAAGGATGGGTTTCACGGCGACACCAGTAAGATGTTTCACGTGGGTGAGGCCGGAGTGCTGGCTAAACGCCTGTGCAAGGTGGCCCACGAAGCGATGACCATCGGCATCGAAATGGTCAAGCCTGGGGTCCGGCTGGGGGACATTGGCCATGCGATTCAGGCCCATGTGGAAAAAAACCGCTTCTCTGTGGTGCGGGAATACTGTGGCCACGGTATCGGCGAAATCTTCCATGAAGATCCTCAGGTGCTGCACTACGGTCAGCCTGGCACCCGGGAGGAGTTGATCCCGGGAATGACCTTCACCATCGAACCCATGGTCAACGCCGGTAAACGCCAGTCGCGACTGCTGCCCGATGGCTGGACCGTTGTAACCAGGGATCGCAGTCTGTCCGCCCAGTGGGAACACACCCTGGCGGTTACCGAGGACGGCTTCGAGGTATTGACCCTGACCGCCGGAGAGTCCATCTGAACCTAAAATCAGCCAGCAGGGTGTCGGAACCTGACTGGCAGTGGCCAGCCCTGCCCGCGGCAGCCCTGGGGCCAGACCTGCGAGAGTGGTTAACCCAGGTAGACCAGCAGTTGAACCAGGCCTTTGAGGCTCAGACGGATATCAGCCGACTGGTCCATGGGCGCGCCCAGGCCATGGATCAGCTGGTGACGCTGCTTTGGCATCGCCATATCCATTCAGATCGTCGCTTAGCGCTGCTGGCCGTGGGCGGCTATGGTCGTGGTGAGCTTCATCCTTTTTCTGATATCGATCTGGTGGTTTTGCTGCCCAGTGGCGATGCGCCGCCAGGGATCAGCGATTTCATCACCAGTCTGTGGGATCTTCGGCTGGAGGTGGGGCACGCGGTGCGCACCGTCAAAGAGTGCGTGAAGGCGAGCAGAGATGACGTCAGCACCGCCACCACACTGATGGAAACCCGGCTGCTGGCCGGTGACGACATTCTCCCACAGCAGCTGCAGCAGGCCTTGTCGCCGACAAAGATCTGGCGGAGTGAGGCGTATTTTCGGGCCAAGCTGACCGAGCAGCGCTTGCGTCATAAGCGTTTCGGCGGCACCGCATACAACCTGGAGCCCAACGTCAAGGAAGGGCCCGGTGGGCTGCGGGACGTGCAGAATATTGCCTGGGTGGCCAAACGTCACTATGGCGCTAGCAGCCTGCTGGAAACCGTCGCCGCTGGCTTCCTCAGTGAGGAAGAACATCAGGCGCTGATGGAAGGGCAGCGCTACCTGTGGCGGGTACGGTACGGTTTGCACCTGACCGCCGGGCGGAAAGAAAACCGGCTGTTGTTTGTCCATCAGCGGGAACTCGCTGCCCAGTTTGGGTTTGCTGATGTGCCCGGCGCTAACCTTGCCGTTGAGCAGTTCATGCAGGACTTTTTTCGACGGGTGATGCAGCTGGAGCGACTCAACGAACGCCTGCTGCAGTCGTTTAACGAGCAGTTTCTGGCTCTGCACAGGCCCATGGTGCTGACTCAGATCGACCAGGATTTTCAGATTCGCCAGGGCTATCTGGAGTTTTCAGCAAACGATCCGCTGGTCGCCAAGCCGCTGCTTATATTGAAAATTTTCCGAATCATGCAGCAGCATCCGGAAGTCCGAGGGGTGCGGGCAGATACCCTGCGCCAGCTGCGCGCCTATCGATCACTGATCGATGAACCCTTTCGCCAGCAGCCCGAGTCCAGGCAGATTTTCGGCGATCTCTGGCGCGATGGCCGCCGGCTGCCGGAAATCTTGGAAAAAATGCACCGCTATGAGGTGCTGGACGCTTATCTGCCGGTATTTCGCCATGTCGTCGGTCGGATGCAGTTTGATCTGTTCCACGTCTACACCGTGGATCAGCATACCCTGGAGGTGATGAAGTTCGTTTATCACTTTGCCACTCGCCGGGATGACCAGACCTATCCCATGGCCCATGATTTGTTCCGCTCCCTGAACGCGCCGGAGCTGCTTTATCTGGCCGCGTTTTTCCACGATATAGCCAAGGGTCGAGGCGGCGATCATTCCGAGCTGGGTGAGCAGGACGCATTGGCGTTTTGTCGCAACCACGGTTTTTCCGACGGCGATGGCGAGCTGGTTGCCTGGCTGGTTCGGCACCATCTGCTGATGTCCACAACCGCCCAACGACAGGATATCGCAGACCCGGTGGTGGTAAACCGGTTCGCCGAAACCGTGGCTACCCGACGACGTCTGGTGTTGCTGTACCTGCTGACCCTGGCTGATATATCCGGTACCAGTATCAAGCTATGGAACTCCTGGAAAGCGCGGCTGCTGTCGGAGCTGTTTCTACTCACTGTTGAAGCCCTTGAGCGAGGCCCGGGCAATCTGGCGGAGCGTTCGGACAGTATCGCTGATACCCGGGCCAGGGCTGCCCTGCTGTTGGAACGCCAGAACATTGACGGGCCTAGCCGACAGGCGCTGTGGGATGACCTCACCGAGGAGTATTTTCTTCGCCATACCCCAGACCAGGTCGCCTGGCATTCGGCCCTGTTGCTGGATGATGACAATCAGGGCGCTGACAGCATGCCGCTGGTGGTGATGCGGCAGTCAGCAGACAGCGGCGCCGCTGAGCTGATGGTTTACGCTCGCAACATTGAGGGCACCTTCGCCACCATAGTCGACTGTCTGGGACGTAGCAGCCTGAGTGTTGTTGATGCCAAGGGTTTTACCACCGCCGACGGCCACGTGCTTGATACCTTTTTAGTGCTGGATGCCAGCGGTTCGGCCAGCCTGGATAAGTCCTCGGTGCAGCGTCTGACCCAGCGTATTTTAGAGCGGCTTAGACGACTGCCGGAGTTTGAGCCCACCACCCAGGGCAGCCGAATGCCGGCGCGGCTTAAACCCTTCCAGCGCCGACCCCAGGTGCGCTTTCGGCCCGACGCCGCCAAGCGTTTTACCGAAATGGAAATCCTGGGCTCGGACCGTCCCGGCCTGCTGGCCATCATTGCCGGCACCATGATGGCCCAGCAGGTGCGCATCCATGGGGTTCGGGTTGTGACCTTGGGAGACCGGGTAGAAGACGTATTTGTTATTAGCGATCGATCAGATCAACCACTGGATTCTGCGGCCTGTGAGTCGCTGAAAACCGCAATAAAGGAAGCCCTGGAAAATGCCTGAATTCACCGCAGATGCGCTGAAAGCCACCATCGATAACGCCTTCGAGCAGCGCGCAAGCATGAGTCGAGAGGCTTTGCGCGAGCAGGTGTCAGCCGCTGTGGAGCAGGCCATCAGCGGCCTGGAACGGGGTCAACTTAGGGTCGCAGAGCCCGATGGCAAGGGCGGTTGGACGATCCATCAATGGCTGAAAAAAGCCGTATTACTGTACTTCGCCATTAGCGATAACCAGCCCATCGATGGTGGCTATACCCAGTATTTCGACAAAGTGCCCTGTCGCTTCTCAGGACCCGACGACGAGGTGGCTGCCACCGGCGCGCGGATAGTGCCACCAGCCACTGTTCGGCGCGGCGCTTACCTGGCGCCGGACGTGGTGGCCATGCCCAGCTATATCAACATCGGCGCTTATGTGGGCAGCGGCACCATGGTTGATACCTGGGCTACGGTGGGCTCCTGCGCGCAGATCGGCGCCGGTGTGCATCTGTCCGGTGGTGTGGGTATTGGCGGCGTGCTGGAGCCGCTGCAGGCCGGGCCAACCATTATTGAAGATAACTGTTTCATTGGCGCTCGCTCTGAGGTGGTCGAAGGAGTGGTGGTGGAGCGGGGCAGCGTGATTTCCATGGGTGTATTCATTGGCCAGAGTACCCGTATCTACAATCGCGCCACCGGCGAGGTCAGCTACGGTCGGGTGCCCGCCGGATCGGTGGTGGTGTCCGGTTCGCTGCCGGCGGCAGATGGCAGTCACAGCCTCTACTGTGCAGTTATCGTCAAGCAGGTGGACGAGAAAACCCGGGCCAAGGTGGGAATTAACGAACTGCTGAGATCAGGCGAGTGAAGGTGTTTGGGATCAAGCAGTGTGATACCTGTCGCAAAGCTCTGAATTTCCTCCAGGCCGAAAATATCACTCACCAGTTTATTGACCTGCGGGAAACGCCGGTGGCGCCGGCTGAGCTAGACCGGTGGCTGGCAGAGCTGGGTCCTGAGACCCTGGTTAATCGTCGATCAACCACCTGGCGTGGGCTAAACCAAGCCCAGCAAGAGGCCGCCATGGCCGGCGACAGCGGGCTGCTGGCCGCTAACCCGACGTTGATCAAACGCCCCCTGGTGGACTGGGGTGATAGGCTGACCGTGGGTTTTGAGGCTGATCATTGGCGGGGACGTCTGTGAACAGCCCCGGGGTTCAGCTGACCTGTGACCTGATCCGCAGAGCCTCGGTGACCCCCGATGATGCGGGTTGCCAGGAGCTGATCGGCCAGCGCCTGGCGGCCAGTGGGTTTAACGCGGAGCAGCTAGATTTTGGTGAGGTAAAAAACCTCTGGGTTTGGCACGGCAGCGGCGGACCGGTGACCGCGTTCCTGGGCCATACCGACGTGGTTCCCTGTGGGCCGGCGCAGGAGTGGCGCAGCCCGCCCTTTGAACCCACGATTGTTGACGGCGTGTTAACCGGCCGGGGCGCAGCGGATATGAAAGGCGCGGTGGCGGCGATGGTCATTGCCCTTGAGTCCCTGGTGCAAAGCCAGCCAGATCATCCGGGCCGTATCGGGCTGCTGTTGACCAGTGATGAGGAAGGGCCGGCCGCAGACGGTATCGCCCGGGTCGCGCCGGCGTTGGCCGAACGGGGTGTGCACATCGATCACTGTCTGGTGGGAGAGCCCTCGTCGTTGGAGGTGCTGGGTGACAATATCCGGGTTGGGCGACGGGGTTCCCTCAATGCCAATCTAAGTATCCTGGGGGTTCAAGGCCATGCCGCGTTTCCCCAGCGGGCCGACAATGCTATCCATCGTGCCGCCGGGGTGATCCAGCAGCTGGTGCAGACCCGTTGGGACGAGGGCTGTGAGCTGTTTCCGCCCACCAGCTTTCAGATCAGCAATCTGCACGCCGGGGTGGGGGTGAGCAACGTGATACCGGGTCGGCTGGAGATGATGTTTAACTTTCGCTTTGGGACCGCTTCCCCGGAGCAGGAGCTGCGCTCCCGGGTTGAAACGCTGTTGCGCGATTCGGGGGTGAACTATGAGTTGAGCTGGCAGCTTTCGGGTCAGCCCTTTGCCACTAAGTCCGGTGCGCTGCGCGACGCGGTGGACCAGGCTGTAACTGAGCTGTGCGGCCAGCCGCCTGCCCACGATACCGGCGGTGGCACCTCTGATGGCCGCTTTATCGCCCCCCTGGGGGCCCAGGTTGTAGAGCTGGGTTTAAAAAATGCCACCATTCATAAGATCAACGAATGTGTGGACGTCAGTGACATCGACGATCTGGCCGCCTTATATTTGCAGACGCTGAAAATTCTGTTGAACCCGGCCGGCTGATTTTCACATTTTGTTGGGGCTGGGCTGGTTAGCCTTCCGCCCATGAGAGCTGCCAACGTTTTTTTACCTGCCGCAAGGCTGAGCCAGTGATCAATAGCCGATCTGAAAGTGGCCTGTTAATCCTGGGCAATCAGCTGTTTCCCGCCAGTTATCTTGGGGATAAGACACTGCCGGTGTTCATGTGTGAAGACATGGAACTGTGCACTTACGTCAAACATCACCAGCAGAAAATTGTGCTGTTCCTGGCCGCCATGCGTGAGTTTGCCGACGGCCTGCGTAGCCAGGGCAGGGAGGTCAGTTACCACTGTCTTGAGCCCGACAGCGCGGCCACCTTTACCGATCGCCTGGCAGCCTTCGTACAGCAGCGCGGTCTTAAGCAGCTGATCCATTTTGAGATCGAAGATCACTTTTTTGCCAGCCGCATTGAGGACTTTTGCCGGGATCAAAACCTTTCCCAGGAGGTTTTGCCATCGCCCATGTTTATGAGCAGCAGAGCCTCCTTTACTAACTATCTTGAGTCGGTAAAAAAGCCCTTCATGGCCGACTTCTACCGACGCCAGCGCAAAGACTTCGGCCTGCTGCTGGACGAAAACGGCGGGCCCCAGGGCGGCAAGTGGAGTTTTGATGGGGACAACCGCAAGCGCCTGCCCAAAGAGGTAGAGCCGCCGCCGGCGCCCCGTGCTCCACGAACCGAGCACACGCAGCAGGTGATTGAGCTGGTGCAGACGCACTTTTCCGACCATCCCGGCAAGGCTGAACAGTTTTGGTGGCCGGTCACCCGGGAGGTGAGTTTGCAGTGGCTGGACCGCTTTGTTGATCAGCAGCTGGTGGACTTTGGGCGCTATCAGGACGCCCTAAGTCAGGGCAGTGACACGGTATTCCACAGCGTGCTGTCACCCATGCTCAACATGGGACTGATCACCCCGGCGGAAATTGTTGAGCGGGTTTTGGCCAGGGCTGAGGCGTCAGATGTGCCATTTAACAGCGTTGAGGGATTTATCCGCCAGGTGATCGGCTGGCGTGAGTTTATTCGGGGCATTTATCAACACTATGATTCGCGCCAGCGCGAGGAGAATTTCTTTGATCACCAGCGCTCCCTGACCGATGCCTGGTTTACCGGCAATACTAAAATTGCCCCCCTGGATCACGCCATCGACACCGTTAACCAGCTGGGTTGGTCCCACCATATCGTCCGCCTGATGGTGGTGGGCAATTTGATGAACCTATGCGAAATTGCACCGGCTCAGGTATACAACTGGTTCATGGTGACCCACGTGGATTCCGCTGACTGGGTGATGGGGCCCAACGTGTATGGCATGGCGCTGTTTTCCGACGGCGGCATATTTGCCACCAAACCCTATATTTGCGGTTCTAACTATCTGCTCAAGATGGGCGACTACAGCCGAGGCCCCTGGTGCGATGTGGTTGATGGTCTGTACTGGCGGTTCATTAATAAGCACCGAGAATTCTTTTCTGCCAACCCTCGCCTGTCCATGATGGTGCGCACCCTGGACCGAATGGCCGGCGATCGCCGTGACAAAATTGCCAAAGCCGGCGAACAGTTTCTCGAGGACTTTACCAAGCCATGACTAGGCATCAACAGCCCACCATTTTATGGCTGCGCAACGACCTGCGGCTGTCGGACCATGCGGCGTTAGTCGGCGCGGCCCGGCGCGGTCCGGTATTGCCGGTTTACGTGTTAGATGATGAAGCCGCAGGGCCATGGAAATATGGCGCCGCCAGTCGGTGGTGGTTACATCACAGTCTGCAACGCCTGGCCCAGGATATCGCTAAAACCGGGGGCCAGCTGCTGTTGCTAAGGGGCAGCGCTGCCCACCAGCTGGCAGTGCTGGCAGACAGGGTGGACGCTGACGCGGTGTATTTTTCCAGGGCCTACGAACCCTGGGCTGTGGAGCAGGAAAAGGCGGTGAAGGATCAGTTGGCGCAGCGCCTGGAGGTGAAGCGTTTCGCCGGTCGACTGCTGCTGGAGCCCGAGCGGGTGGCGACCCTGGATGGGCGCCCTTACAAGGTATTCACGCCATTTTGGAAAGCCTCTGTTGTGCAGCTGAACAGCCGCGACCCTGCTGATGGCCAGGGCAGCCGGGTTGTGCCCAAGGTGATCCACTGGCTAAAGCCACCGACAGACCAACCGGAGCACGAGTCAGAGCAGCTGGACGATTGGCGGCTGTTGCCAACAAATCCCGATTGGTCGACAGGTTTTGGACCCAGCTGGCAGCCGGGAGAAGTTGGCGCACACCAGCGCCTGGGACAATTTCTTGAACATGGCATTGATCGCTATTCCCAGGGGCGGGATTTACCCGCCGAGGACTTCACCTCCCGCCTTTCACCCCACCTGCATTTCGGCGAGATCAGCCCGGACCAGGTCTGGCGAACCACAAAAATGGCCGTGGCGGCAAATCAGGTCAATGAAGCGTCGGCGGCGGCGTTCCTCCGTGAGCTGGGTTGGAGGGACTTTTCCTATCATTTGCTTAGCCACTTTCCGACTCTGCCAGTGGCTAATTTTAGGCCTCAGTTTGATCAGTTCCCCTGGCGGGAGGCGGATCAAGACCTGCGGGCGTGGCAGCGCGGCCAAACCGGCTATCCCCTGGTGGACGCGGGCATGCGGCAACTCTGGCATACCGGTTGGATGCACAACAGGGTGCGGATGGTGGTGGGTTCGTTTTTGGTCAAACATCTGCGCCTGCACTGGCGTCATGGCGAAGACTGGTTTTGGGACACCCTGGTAGACGCTGACCTGGCCAACAATTCGGCCAGCTGGCAGTGGGTGGCCGGCAGCGGTGCCGACGCTGCGCCTTACTTCCGAATCTTTAACCCGATGACCCAGGGTGAGAAATTCGATAAGGACGGGGGCTACATCCGACATTGGGTCCCAGAGCTGAAAAACCTGCCGCAAAAACACTTGAACAAACCCTGGGAGGCGCCGGCAGAGGTGTTGGCCGCCGCCGGCGTCAGCTTAGGTCAAAACTACCCTTTGCCCATTGTTGACCACCGGTCGGCCCGGGAGGCAGCCCTGGCGGCTTTCGCCCAGAGTAAGGGCTGACAAGTAAGGGCTGAGGTCAGCCCTCTTGCTCTGTTTGCCAGGTTTCCAGAGGAATCCCCTCATGGGCGGCCAGTGAGGCCAGGGCAGATTCAAACGCGGCCCGGGCCCGAGAGGCGGTTAGATGCAGCTGGCGATGAATTTTGGCGTCAGCGGCATTTTTTGACGCACAGCCTGCGCTGTACTGTTCAAAATCCACCAGCGTCGCCACCAGTTCTGCCACGTGGGCCGGACACTCGCAGCCAATGTTCGACTGTATGGACATTAGCCGGGCTAATATCTCTTTGCTGTAGCGCCGGCCCGCTGGCTGGCTACTGATATCCCGTGACTCGTCATCCATCAGCGCCAGGGCTGAGGTCACCTGCCGCTGCAGTTCGTCATAGTCCACCGGCATGCGCAGACAGATGACATCGGGAGCTCGGTGCTTGGCCGCCTCGGCCCGGGTGCTGAAGCGGTAGAGTATGACCACGCAGCGGGCGCCGGTTTCGCTGCGCAGCCGTCTCAGGGTCTGCTCAGGCTGGGCACCCAGGCTGGGCGTCTCAACAATCAGCGCATCCACGCTGACGCCGCTGAGCTGGGATACCTGCTCACCTTTGGCAATAACCTTCAAGGCGGGCCCTAAGGGGTTGTGATACTCCAGCAGCGCTGGCAGGAACTCCCCCAGCACCGCTACCTGCACTGCGCCCTCGCTGCGCGGCGCGCGATGATTGAGGGTCGCTAAAGACCGGGCCTTGAGTTTTTCGGTGGACATGCCGGCCAGCTCACCAATGCTGTTTCCCGCGTCCACCAGTTCCTTCAGCAGGGTCAGACGCGCCACCTGAAAGCTGGTATAGCGCCGATCGCCGCCGTCGCTGCGCAAAGGCTCTACTACCTGATAGCGGTCTTCCCACTTGCGCAGGCTATGGGTGGTGAGGCCGGTTAATCGGGCCACGGCGCCAATGGACAACAGGGAATGGGTGGTTTCAGTCATAGTCATGAGTTTGTCTAAGTTCAGAACGTAGTTTAGACAGAAAACTTTGACAGATCTGTGAAATTGGCAAAAAAAACGATTTTGTATAAGTTTAGTCGAAGTTTTCACCCGGCATTCACGAGACCGGAGGATAATAGGCCGCGCAGTAAGGGACCCGGCCGGACGTTCCTCCCCATTCTCCCCTGAACGGCCGGGTCCCCTCTCTCACGCTTCCAGCAGCAGTCTTCTTCATTTATGCCAACCCCACGTAATCCGTTGGGGAAAATCCAGGCAAAAAAAAGCGGCGCCGAGAATCAGCGCCGCTGGATTCATCGTTTGCTGTTGCGACTACTGGGCGAGGGCAGTTTCGATGGCTGCAATCAGTTCCGGGTCGTTGGGTTGAGTTCTGGGGCTGAAGGTTTTGATAAGCTGCCCGTTACGCCCAATCAGATATTTTTGGAAATTCCAGCTAGGCGCCTGGTCCAGGCTTGCCAGCTGCTGAAACATCGGGTGGGCCTTATCCCCTTTGACCAGGGTCTTGGAAAACATCGGAAACTGCACCCCGTAGGTAAGGCGGCAGAATTCTTCAATTTGTTCTTCCGTGCCGGGTTCCTGACCCATGAAATCGTTGGACGGGAAACCCAGCACCGCAAAACCCTGTTCGGCGTACTGAGCGTACATGGCCTCCAGCCCATCATATTGTGGGGTATTGCCACATTTGCTGGCGGTGTTGACTACCAGCAGCACGTCTCCCTGATAGGCCTGGCAAAGATTAATGGACTCCTCGGAGGCAAGCTTGCGGAAATCGTGGTCTAGAAGCTCGCAGTTCTGGCCGGAAGCGGCCAGCAGGAGCAGCGAGAAAAGTGTTTGCATCGATCACATCCTCAGCGATAAAGCGGGAAAGTTATTTCACTCCGGGTCAACCTGCTGTGAAGAAACCGGTGGCCCTTGGCAGTGAGCACAATAGTATAACCGCCGGCTGGCCACCTCAGTACGGCGGATCAGCGAGCCGCAGCGGTGGCAGGGCTGGTCGGCGCGATCGAACACATGATGCCGGTAAGCGCGACGCTTAAGGCCGATACTCTTCAGCCGGGCGACGGTTTTCAAATCGTTGGTAATGCCGCCGGTTTCATAGCTCTGGCGGGTGATAGCAATGGTTTGTTTGGCCAGGGTCAGGACCTGGCTATCGGCTAAATCCGCCAGACGGGTCTGGTGGGGAAGCTGGCTGCAAAACAGAATCTCTGAGCGCAGGTAGTTGCCGGTTCCGGCCACAAACTGCTGATCCAACATCAGCGCCGCCAGTGAGCGACGGGCGAAGCGGGGCTGGCGGAAGTGTTTGTACAGGGCCCTGGCGGTGGGCTTATCCGACAAAATATCAACACCCGCCCGGGCCAGAAAAGGATGTTCAGACAGTCGCTGGGACTCCAGCACCCGGATTTCCGAGGCGCTGTACAGCAAGGCCATTTTTTGCTCAGTCTCAAGGCTCCAGCGCAGACTGCGACGGGTCTTGGGGTAGCGATTGGCGGCGACGAAATACCAACGACCATACAGCTGATTATGGCTGTACACCGTCAGCCCGCAGTCAAAGGCCGTCAACAGGGCTTTTCCCCGAGTCTTCACGCTGCAAACGATACTATCGCGCAAGCTGGCGGCGTACCGCTGGGCATCAGGATTGGCGAACCACACTTTTTCCAATCGTTGGCCCAACACGGCTTTTTCAAGCTGGTCGGCCACCCGACGAATTTCTGGTCCTTCTGGCATGAGCTGGTTTAGGCCTGGTCATGGCAATGGCGATGGCACAATTACAGACATAGTTATGTGGCAAAAACGTGAATCAGCCCAGTCCTTATGAAACTAAGATCTGTTGCGTGTGCGGTCGTAGAATGCGCTGGCGAAAAAAGTGGGCGGACAGCTGGGAGCAGGTCAAGTATTGCTCTGGCGCCTGTCGCAAGCGTGGTGTTTCGAGTCAGGACTTAGCCCTTGAGCAGGCCATCATGGAGCTGCTTGCCAGGGCCAAGTCCGGCGCCAGCATTTGCCCCAGCGAGGCCGCCCGGCGGCTTAGGCCCGAAGGTGATGGCTGGCGGTCACTGATGGAACCTGCCCGGATGGCTGCGCGCCGCCTGGTAGCCCGGGGTGAGCTGGAAATTACCCAGGGTGGTTTGGTGGTGGATCCGTCCACTGCCAAAGGACCGATCCGACTTCGCGAGCCCCTCTCATGACTTGTAGTGTGTTGAAAAAAGCCATCCATGGCTTTCTCAACATCGATAACGAAAAATGTGATTTTCCGTTCTCTCGCATTTTCAGTGACGCAACGTCACCGAAAATGTCCACACATCCCTGTGCCGAGCGCGGATTGTTTGAAATCCGACTTTCTCCAAAGGCTGTTAAGCCGCAATGCGCGCTGGGCCGCCGATGAAAACGTCTTTTCAAGCAACGCGAAGCGCCGGCCTGGCCTGCTTGAAGGCCTTCGTCCCGTCAGCATCTGACGCGGTTTATGGCCGCACCCGCAACTATGACCACGGCCCAGACCAACGGGACAATGTGTCCATGTTATCGCCCTATCTTAGCCACCGACTGATTGGCGAATGGGAAGTGATTGAGGCCGTGGTCAATGCCCACGGCCTCAGTGGCGCAAGCAAGTTTGTCGATGAAGTCCTGTGGCGCACTTATTGGAAAGGCTGGTTACAGCACCGGCCTCAGGTCTGGTCTGAGTATCTCAATAGTCTCAGTCAGCCGCTGTCCCCTGAGCAGTCCCAGGCCCTGCAGCGGGCCGAAAATGGCTGCACCGGTATTGCCTGCTTTGATGCCTGGGCCTGTGAGCTGAAAACTCTGGGGTATTTACACAATCATGCGCGGATGTGGTTCGCCAGCATTTGGGTATTCACCCTACAGCTGCCCTGGTCCAGGGGCGCAGATTTTTTTATGCGCCATTTGATTGATGGCGACGGGGCGTCCAATACCTTGTCCTGGCGCTGGGTGGCGGGTCTGCATACCCAGGGCAAGCGATACCTTGCCAGCGAGGCCAATATTGAAAAATTTACCGGCGGGCGATTTGGGCACCTACCGGAGCTCGCCGGGTCGGCGGATGTGCCGACCTTTGAGGTCCAAAGACCGGTTCCACTGGAGCTTGTTGACGCGGATGTTGGTGGCGGCCGGCTGGGTCTGCTGATCACCGAACTGGATCAGGCGCCGTTGCCAATCCCAGAGCATGCTCAGGTTGCGGCAGTGGCACAGTTTAGCGTCCGCGCTGAGCGCTCGCCCACGGCACTGGCCCCGGCTGCTGACAGCTTTAGCCAACAGTCTCTGAGAAATACGTTGCAGGGTTTGTGCGCCAAGTATGAAGCTGTGGACGGCGAGTCGCTGTCAGACCCCGATGCCATGATCCGTTGGGCTCACAACCATCAGCTTGATGGGGTGGTTGTGGCGGACCTGCCGGTGGGCCCTGGCTGCCAGGCCTTGGGAGCGGTTGGCCAGGCCGCTGACCGGGCTGGACTAGAATTTCATCGAGTGATCCGAAGCTGGGACAAGCTGGTTTGGCCGTTTTGCCAGAAAGGGTTTTTTGGCCTAAAAAAGCATATTCCACGGATTGTTGAGCAGGTCGCCGATAAAACAGCGTCCCGGTTTTGAAACCGGAACGCCGAATGCAGCGTTATTAGTTCTGCGGGGGTAAAATTACCGCGTCGATGATGTGGATGACGCCATTGCTGGCTTCAATATCGGTGGCGGTAACGTTGGCCTGGTTGACTTTCACAGAGCCGCCGTTGACGGTGACGTCGATGGTGCTGCCCTGGACTGAGGTTGCTGCGCTGATGCCCACCACGTCGGCGGCCATCACCTTGCCAGCCACCACGTGGTAGGTCAGTACTGCTTGCAGCTGTGCCAGGTTTTCCGGTTTCAGCAGATTTTCAACGGTGCCCGCTGGCAGGGCCGCGAAGGCGGCGTCGGTGGGGGCGAAGACGGTGAAGGGCCCTTCACTTTTCAGGGTATCGATCAAATCAGCAGCGGTGAGTGCTGCGGCAAGGGTAGTAAATTGGCCCGCGGCCACGGCGGTGTCCACGATGTCCTTTTTTTCTTCGTGGTGTGCCGCAAAGGCTGAAACGGACAGGGTAAGCGCAAACAGCGCTGAGCTAAGTAATTTCATAGGTATGCTCTCTGAGGGTGGATACTTGGGGAGGCGCAAGTAGACGCGGCTGCACGTTGCCGTAGGGTTAAGCCGCCGTGAGGG
>CAYGPO010000030.1:0-12976 GCA_964351665.1 uncultured Gammaproteobacteria bacterium
GGCCGGTCAAACTGGTTCAAGTTGTAGATCAATTTGGCCAGATCATATTCTAAGAATGCTTCTTTAGCCGGGTCGAAAAAGGCCACAACCTCCCTGCCCTCCACCGCATTGGTGGCCACCAGTCCAAAAAAGAAGGTGTCGCCGGCGCTGTTGGCGGCAAAGCCGCTGAGGCCAGCGGCGCTGGCGGCATCCTCCGCTTCGGAGAACGGCAGCGGATCAATCACCTGCAGGTTGATGTTGCCACCGGCGTAGCCGGCAAACTCGGTTAGGGTGTCCCGGACCCGGCGACTGTAGTCCCGGTAGCTGGTCAGACGGGGAACGTCTTTGCTCACCGAATCGGAAAAATACAGATACAGGTTAATCGGTTCATCAATCTCCGCCAGGATATTACGGGTTCCCTGGGAGACCGAATAAAGGCTGTTTTCCGTCAGGTCAAAGCGAGCCCCGCGAAACACCATCGACAGCACAAATACCAGCGCTACAAACAGCACGGCCAGCATCAGCAGCGCGCCGGCGCCATAATTTCGTTTTGCTTTCTGAGACATGGTCAGTCCGCCTTCTTCAGATCAATCACGATTGCATTGGCAGCAAGCCAAAACACAATCACCAGCAGAAAAAACCCAATATCGCGAAGGTCCAAAACCCCCTTGGCGATGGCATCAAAGTGGGTGGAAAAGCTCAAACCCGCCAGAGCGTCCACCAGCGGTGCCGGCGCCCAGCCGCGGAAAAAATCAATCACCCCGGACAGGCCAAACAGCAAAAAGGCAAAACACACCACCACCGTCAGGATGAACGCCACCACCTGATTGCGGGTGGTAGCAGAGATGCACGAACCAATGGCCAGGAAGCCGCCGGCCATCAGCAAGCTGCCCACGTAACCAGCGGCGATGACGCCGTTGTCTGGCTCTCCCAGGTAGTTGACGCTGATCCAGATAGGAAAGGTCAAGGCCAGGGCCAGACCGCAAAATGCCCAGGCCGCGAGAAACTTTCCAATCACCGCCTCAAGCATGCTAACCGGCAGGGTCAGCAGCAGTTCGATGGTGCCGCTTTTTCGCTCTTCAGCCCAAAGGCGCATGGAGATGGCGGGCACCAGAAACAGGTAAAGCCAGGGGTGAAAGTAGAAAAACGGTCCGTACAGGTCTGCCTGACCGGCTTCAAAAAGACGTCCAAAGCCCCAGCTGAACCATCCCATCAGGAGCAGGAAGATGACGATAAAGACATAGGCCACCGGGGTGGCAAAATAACTGGCCATTTCGCGCCTAAAAATATTGATCGTCTGGCTCATGACTGCGCTCCCTGGCTGGCGTTTTCGCCGCTGTGCTGGCTGTCGTCTCCCAGGGTTATCTGACGAAACACCTCATCTAACCGCCCTCGTTCCACCGTCAGTTCCTGCACCGGCCAGCGGTTTTTACTGGCCAGCTCAGAAATCGCGCCAAAGGGCGCGCTGCCGCTGCTGGGAATTGCCACCAGCCGGCCAGATTTGCGCTCAACATCCACCTCACTTACCTCAGGCAGTTGGCTGATCTGTTCAACGGCGGCGTCCAGCTCGGTGGTGGTTAGACGAACCGCGTTGTGATAACGGGACTTGGCCTCCAGCTCCCTGGGTGTTGCATCCGCCAACAGGCGGCCCCGGGCGATGATAATGGCGCGGTCACAAACCGCTTCCACTTCTTCCAGGATGTGGGTTGATACCACCACAATCTTGTCTTTCGCCAGCGCCCCGATCAGCTCACGCACCTCGTGTTTCTGGTTCGGGTCCAGGCCATCGGTGGGTTCGTCGAGAATCAGCACCTTCGGATCGTGCAAGATGGCCTGGGCCAGCCCCACTCGGCGCCGAAAGCCTTTAGAGAGAGTCTCGATGGACTGGTGCAATACCCGGCCCAGCTGGAGTTGCTCAATTACCTTGCCCTGGCGATCGCGGCGGGTGCTGGCATCCAGTCCGCGCACCTGGGCGATAAAGTCCAGAAACTGCTGGGGAGTCATTTCGCCGTAACCCGGCGCACCTTCCGGCAAATAGCCCATGCAACGTTTGGCCTGGAGCGGCTCAGACTCGATGTCGTGACCGCACACCGAGACACTGCCGGCGGTGGGGGTTAAAAAGCCACAAATCATTTTCATGGTGGTGGACTTGCCGGCACCATTGGGGCCAAGAAAACCCAACACCTGCCCCTCAGGAACCTCAAAGGACAGCTCACGCACGGCCGTGAGCGATCCAAAATCTTTTCTTAGATCTTTGATTTTAATCATTTTTTAAGTCTAGCGAAAGTGAGCCAAACGGCACGACAAACCGTTATCCTGCGGAGCAGCATTCTTATAGGAATTGCCCCACATTTCAAGCGCTACCACCATAAGGCGTGCACCGATTGCGGTCAGACTAAGGGCAGCTGTAAAAGTTCCCTGGCAGGAACTATCGCTGACCGGTGATTGTTCAGAGCTTGAGTAAGCGGCTCGCCCGGCTGGGGTTAGCGGGTCATTGGCAGGCGGCTTGGCCGGTGTTATTGATCCAGCACAAAGTTGAGCCGAATATCAGCAAACACCGGTTCAGCAATGCCCGATTGAGAAGGCGGCTCATAGCGCCACTGCCGGGCGGCGCGGCGTGCCGCCTTGTCAAAGGTACGGCGCGGCGTGGCGTCTACCACCGATACATCGCTAACCTTGCCTGAGGGTTCAACCTTCAGGCGAAGATCTACCCATCCCTGTTCGCCGGCAAGGGCAGCGTCTTGGGGGTACACCGGCGCCACGGTTTTGGTTCTAACCAGCTCGAAAGCGGCATTCGGCCCAGGGGTGGGCTCCAGGGTATTGATAGCCGTCAGCGATTCATCAATCGAGGCTACCGACTGCTGGGGATTAACCGTTGCCGCTTCCAGCACAGCTTCCTGTTCGTCAGCGATGCTGATAGCGGGGGTTGTCATGACTCCATCAGCTTCAGAGGCCTGGTCCGGCTCTGTCGCCTGTCCGAACTCACTGACAAGCGCTGATGACTCCAGGGAATCAGGGACGAAGGCTGCAGCTTCGGGTTCAATACCGGGATCCGCGTTTGTTGCCAGGGTGGCCGTTGATTTGGGCGGTGCCGGGAGCTCTGGTTGTTCTGCTGAGGGTACATCGGCAAGTGCGGCAGTCGTGTCTGGCGCCGTCGCTGCAGCGGCAGATCGAGCTGGCCCCACTTCTGCGGCGGAACCACCAATCACTTTGTCACGGCCATTGATGCTTAACCGAGACGATGCCTCCGGCTCCTGGGGAGCGATTTCGCCCAAATTCGGCTTGGATGGAATCACCTGGGGCGCTGCCCGGGCTTGATCAGCTGCCGGCGCGTAGCCCGCTGGCCGGGAGAACAGCGCATCGCGATCAATCTCAAAGGAAATATCGGGCGCCTCCACGGGCGGCGGAGCATCCAGTCGCTCCGGTCGCTCCTCGGCAGAGCGCCAGGACGGTGCGCTCTGGGTCAGCGCGACCCCGGGCAGACCAACCATTAGAAAAACGCCGAAAACCACAGCGGACTTCATCACTAGAACACACCCCCCAAGGTTGTGATCAAAAACGCAGTTAGGCCGGTTTTTTTACCGACCGACCTTCATGCGAACTGTGATCTTAGTCACAGTTTGTCCGGAGGTGTCAATTTCTTGACGTAAGCCATTGATTGCTGAATTTCATTGTGACATTTATTAACAGTCCAGCTTCCCTCATTGCAAGCCAATCAGCGGCCCCGGCGTCGCAATGAGATTTTTGCGGAGACTAAACAATACCCAGCTCAAAGGACTTCAACACCGCGCGAGTTCGATCTCGCACGCCTAGTTTAGACAAAATGTTGGACACATGGTTTTTTACCGTGCCTTCGGCCACGCCCAGGGAGTTGGCGATTTCCTTATTGCTATAACCGCCGGCCATGAGCCTGAGTATTTCCGTTTCTCTGTCGGTCAGCGGATCAGGTCGGTCCAGGCTGGAAAACTCCGTCCGGATCCCGTCCAAGCCTTTCAACAGCCGTTCTGTCACCGCCGGCCGAACCAGAGTGCCGCCCTCATGCACCGTGTGCACAGCCCCCACCAGCTCATCCAGAGAGACATCTTTTAACAGATAGCCTTTGGCTCCGGCCTTGATACCGGCCAGCACCAGGGTGTCGTCATCAAAGGTGGTGAGAATGATGGTCGGTGGCAACTGCCCTGCCTTGCCCAACTGATCCAGCACATCCAGGCCAGACATTTCCGGCATCCGCATATCCAGCAGCACCACGTCGGGCTTCAGATCAGGGATCAGCTCACAGGCTGATCGTCCGTCGACGGCCTCGCCGACGACTTCAATTTCCTCCGCCAACTCCAGCAGCGATCGAACGCCCTGTCGAACCAGCGTCTGGTCATCGACCAGGCAAACCTTAATCATATTATTGCTTCCCTTGGTAACCACGCGTTAAGGCTGAAGCCAGCGCCGGGACGTGAATTGACCGACAGGTCTCCACCCAACTGGCGGACCCGTTCACCCATACCCAAAAGGCCGTTTCCCGCATCTACCTGATGCGCACCACAACCATCATCCCTGGCTACAATCTCCAGTCCTTCGTCATCTTGACTAATGCTGAGCCACAGATTCTCTGCGTCAGCATGTTTCACCGTGTTGGTGATGATCTCCTGGGCACAGCGCAAAACCACCTGGGCTCGCTGAGGGTCTTCCACCGTCAACAGCTCGGGGATATCTAAGTGAATCAGAGGTTTTGGCACACCCTCGGACAATCTCAACAGCGCCTCTGTCAGATTGATGCTGTCACCACCCCGCATGGCCCCAACCACCTCGCGGACGTCGCTGAGCAGCAACTTCGCTACGGTCTGGGCCTGGGCCACGTGCTCCACCGCTTTGCCGGTGACCAGGTGACTGGCGACCTCAAGGTTAAGACTTAACGCCGTTAGGTGATGTCCCACCAGGTCGTGCAATTCACGGGAAATCCTCACCCGTTCCGCAATCCTCGTACTCTCCGCCAGCAGCGCCTGGGTCGCCCGCAGCTCAGAATTAACCTTTCTCAATTCATCCCTGGCGGAGCTTTGTCGGCGCGCCACCAGAGAAATCACAAAGGTGAAGCTGGAGTAACCCAGATAAAGTCCACCCAGCAAAACCGCCTGCTCCCAGCTAACCTCCGGAATTTGACCCACGGTCCAGGCTAACAGGAGATTTTGCGCCAGCAGCCAGGTGACGCCCCAGGCCAGAGGCAATGCCCATGGCAGTACGCCAGCCACCACAACCAGCAAAATACCACCAAGACCTGAACTGCTGATACCAGAAATTTCCAGTGCTGAGACCGTCATAAGTCCCAACAACAGCAGATGTAGCCGGGTCCGGGCCGGACGGCGCAAGATGGAATTTGACAGCACCCAGTAGGCCACACCAAAGGCCAACTGAGCCAGCGCCCAAATGGCATATTGACTTGCCGGCATCGCCTCGTTGCCCAGCTGCGGCGCCATCACCAGAGCCAGCCCGACACAAACCCAGGTAAAAAGCCCCGCAGATTTCAGCAGTTGGTTAGTATTCAGTTTGCCCGGCATTTATTAACCCGCTTGAGAAAGCACCTGAAGTTTACCAAAATCCTCATGCTGCTGTGGTTATGGGCTTTGGCCCCAATTCACAGTTAGGGGCGTTCATTAGGGTAATGTCAGTGGCGGCGTCACAGTGATGTGACCTGATTATTGAAAAGGCCAATGGCCACGATCACCCGCGGGTTCGCCCCCACCCACGGGTACGCCCCAAGGCCAACTACCAGGACAACATTATGGTCATCAGTGTACGCAGTGCCCGCCGCGAGGAAATTCCTTGGATTCGCCAGGTCAACAACGATGCTGTGCCAGCGGTAAACCTTCTTAGTGAAGGCGACATGGATCAACTCTTTCAGCTGGCGGCGCGGGTCAGTATCGCTGAATTGGACGACCAGCCGGTGGGCTTTCTGTTAGCCCTTGACGCCGCCAGCCAATACCACAGCATCAACTACCGCTGGTTCCAGCAGCGCTACGATGAGTTTGTGTACATCGACCGGGTGGTGATTGCCCGGGGCTTCCGGCGGCTTGGGGTTGGCCGGGTGCTGTACGCAGACATTCACTCCTACACCGAATTGACCGCGCCACTGCTAACCTGCGAAGTGAACTTAAGCCCCCCTAATCCAGGCTCTGTCAGGTTTCACGCAGCCTATGGGTTTCAGGAGGTGGGACAGCAGGATACCGAGGGCGGAAGCAAGACCGTCAGCCTACTGGCTATGCCCATACCTCCCTTTAAGCCAGCCTTCAAGCTGCCTTAAAGGCCTGACAGGATGTGCCCTCAGGCCGCCTTGCTGGCTCTGCCAGACTGGTCGCTGTATCGACCGGTGGCACGCAGGATCAAACGGCGGAAAAAAGACAGCCGGTCGACAAACAGTCGGCCTGCCAGGTGATCCATCTCATGCTGTAAACAGACCGCTTCCATTCCCGACAGATGAGTTTCGAACGACTCACCGTTGACGTCTTTTGCCCGCACATCAAGTTCGGTTCCACGAATCACCCGCCCGGCAATACCCGGCACCGAAAGGCAGCTTTCCTCCACCATACCCGGCACGTCGCTGCTGAGGATTTCTGGATTGATAAACACTTTCAGGTCTGAGTGGTCGACGGACAAATCCATCACCAGCACGCCGCGCAAATCGCCAATCTGGGGCGCACACAGCCCTATACCGGTAGTGCCGTAGAGGGTGTCGCGAAGATCAGTAACCAGCGCAGCTACGCTGTCATCAAAAACAGTAACCGGCGCTGACACCTGTCGCAGACGCGGATCTGGGTATTCGAGGATGGGGCGTTGCGCCATGGTTAATACTCTCTATCAATCAATAGCTAAAATTCAGCGAATACCGGACTGGGTAGCCGGCCTAGCCGTTGCTTCTGGCGGAACTATCTCCGCGGGTTCAGCCAGACGCCGAACCAGTGGCCATGTTGCCACAACGGTGATCGCCAGCAAGCCTATTTCCAAAGCGTAGACCATCAGGTAGCCGCCGGCCTCACCACCGAAGCCAAAGCCCAGATGTCTATCGCCCAGCCAATAATTGACCAGGTCCCGAATAACGCCGCTCAACACCATGCCCAAGCCAGCGGCAGTGGCCTGAACTGCGCCCCAGGCACCCAGGGCCAGGCCCGCCTGCTCCTTCGGCGCGGCGTTCATTGTTGCGGTCAGGGTGCCGTGGCCAAACAGTGCGCCGCCGAAGCCGATCAGAAAGTTACCGGCCAAAAATGCCGCGGGAAGGTTCAGGGGCTGGGACACGATCACCAGCGCGAATGCCGGCAGCCCTATAATGGCCCCCTGCCTTGCCAGACGATAAGGATCAGCGCCGTTGCCGAGGATTTTGGAGGCATAGCCAAATCCCAGCAGGCCACCCAGTGCCAGCAGCGCGGTCAGCTTGGTGGTGGTGGCAACGCTTAAGTTCAGCACCTGACCACCAAAGGGTTCCAGCAGAATGTCCGCCATCGCAAAGCCCATGGTGCCAATCCCCACGATCATCAGCCGTCGGACGGCCTGGGGGCCGCAACAAAACTGAGCCCAGGATTCACTGAAGGTTGGATCGGGCTGGGCGCTATGAACCGGATTGCCAACGGACAGACTTTCCTGTCGCCAGATTGCCACCACGTTCAGGGTTACGGTAACCACCGCCGCGCCCTGGATCACCTGCACCAGCCGGCCAGCAGAAAATGTCTCAAGCAGGCTGCCAAAGGCCAGGGCGCTAACGATCATCCCCAGCAACAGCATGATGTACATCAATCCCACCACCCGGGGCTGCATTTTTACTGGCGTCAGATCGGTAGCCAGCGCCAGGCCGGCGGTCTGCACCGTGTGGACACCGGCGCCCACCAGCAGGAACGCTAGAGCGGCAGAAGTCTGGCCTACCCATACAGGCGCGCTGGCTGCCTCGCCTTTCCCCGCCAGTACTAACAAAGCAAAGGGCATCACCGCGAAACCGCCAAACTGCAGCAATGTGCCTTTCCAGATAAACGGCACACGGCGCCAGCCCAGGGCACAACGGTGGGTATCAGAACGGTGACCGATGAGCGCCCTGAAGGGGGCAAAAACCAGCGGCAGAGCTACCATCAGTGCAACCAGCGATGCCGGCACACCCAGTTCCACAATCATGACCCGATTCAGGGTCCCCACTAACAATACCAGTGCCATGCCAACGGACACCTGAAACAGGGACAGGCGCAGCAATCGGCTTAGGGGAACCTCAGGAGTGGCGACGTCCGCAAACGGCATAAACCTGGGACCCAATTGGGCCCAGGCTGACATTAGCTTTCGTGAGAGTGCGTTCACTACGTCAACGCCTATCGTTCACCAGCGCCGAATAGTTAGCTGTCGCGCTTGCTCAGCAATGGGATATTGAACAACGACGACAGTGGCGCAGGGTTTTTCGACAGCAGCGGCAAACCGAAACTGGAACGCTTGCCGGTTTTAGGCTTACTGATCGGTTTTAACCCAATCGCTGAGGACAACGGGGTGGGGTTTTTCGACAGCAGCGGCATGCCAAAGCTTGACTTACGATTGGCGTCCAGCTTAACCAGAGGCTTAATACCCGTTAACGATGACAAGGGCGTCGGGTTGCTGCTGAGCTCTTTGATTCCCACTGCTGAGGACAGGGAAAATGTCGACAGCTGGCGAATATTAATACTATGTTCGTAGGACACCAGGGTTGGTATGCCTAAAAAATCTGATAGAGGCGATGGGTTATAGGGCACGTAGGCCGGCAGATGCTCAGTATCTACAGCGCCACCACTATCCATGATCCGCCCGGCAAGCATACCTCGACCAAATGGCGGCTCAATGGCGACCACATAACGCCCGCTGCCCAATGCCTTGACCAGCGCTGATGAGTAGTTCGCCGGGATCCGCTGGGCCTTAATGGCGCCACGAACGTTGGCTGCGGGATCGCCATCTTCTGGAGCTAATACAGTGATATCTTCACTGAGAAATTCCATCTCTTTCAATTGCGCAACGGCAGCGTGTGCCTGCGCTTCGGATTCATACAGCCTTACGACGGTAAGCATCAGTGCTCTCCCCTGGTGTTATCAGCGCGTTCGTTCCAACCTGGGTGGTTGGCCGGGCAAAGCCCGGCGCCACCACAGCTACTTCAGCATTTCTGATTCAGCCGCCAAAAAAGGCAGGGAACCATGAGGTATTGCTGAGAATCGCAGAGTGCACGATTAATGACATTGCCACCACGCCGCCAAGAAACAAAGGCAGGCCAATGGTGGGATTAACTACGAGCCACATTCTACTTTGATTCATGGTATCCCCCTACGAGCCGAGCCACGGCGTAAACATATACGCCAGGGTGTGGGCAATTGCTGAAATGACAAAGAACACACGAGTGCCGTCAATGACGTGCTTGTGGAGTTCCTCGGATTGCGTCACGGTCAGGCCTGTTGGCCATACGTGTTCGGCATCTTGTGACATAACGTTCTCTCCCGGGTCTTAGACTTAAGACCAAAAGCTGGTCTCGGTTGATGCCCTGATGAACCAATTTTGAGCGAGCCAGGACCCGCGGTGTTCAAAACTGGTGCATCGGTGCACGCAACAAAGCTAACCGGGCGTCTATTTTTTGTCAACCAGGGTTGGCATTCTAAAGTGTCAATTCAGAGTGACACTTTCCGGGCGCTGTTTTTTCTGTGCCTCAAGGCGCGATAATTAAGGACGGTTTTTAACAGGCGCTAGATCTGGCTCACATACTAATCTCCAATTTTTATTCAATATTTTAGCGACTTATGAGCGTAATCTAGAAAAGTGCGAGATGCGGATATCCAATAATCAATGCAAACTCCTGCAGATAGGTAGATCTGCCTGGAAATTTTATGACCCGGGTTGACGAGATCGGCATCGCCAAATTTCAAAAATTTTTTGCCCCAGTTGGGCTTTCTGTGTCCCAGGTGCCAGATCACTGCGCTATTCCAGGCTCCCATTGGGGCCCTCCGGAAGCGGGTCTCACCCCTGGCACATTGCATCTAAGGGCTGACACGCCGGTGCACTCTGCCCTGCACGAGGCGGCCCATTTCATCTGCATGCCCGGCCATCGTCGACGTTGCCTGCACACCGACGCCGGCGGCAGCGACCTGGAAGAGTCGGCGGTGTGCTATCTACAGATCTGCCTGGCCAATCATCTGCCCGGGTTCGATGACGCCACCGTGATGGGGGAGATGGACGACTGGGGCTACAGTTTCAGGCTTGGCAGCACCCGCGCCTGGTTCACCGGCGACAGCGACGACGCCATTGAACAACTGATCAGCTGGGGAATTATGGATCAGGAGAAACGCTACTTGTTCACACTGCGGCGCTGAAACCGGCCCGACACAGGTCGCGAAAGAAGTCTCCGCGCTGGCGGAAGTCATCAAACTGATCAAAACTGGGAGCCCCGGGTGACATCAGCACTACCCCGCCTTCGGGGCACCAGGCAAGACCGCGCTGCACCGCCTCACGCAGATCCCGACAGAGAACTAAGGTAGCGCCGGGGGCCACTGCCGAAAGATCTTTGATCAGGCGATCAGCGCCCTGACCTTGAATCAAAACCCGAGTCTGGTGACCAGCCCTGCCCCGCTCGCGCAAAGCAGTGGCCAGCACCGACCAGGTCTGCTGGCGTTCAGTGCCACCGACGATCAGCGCCAGGGGCTGATGGGGAAAGCAGTCCAGCGCCGCCACCGTGGCCTCTGGGGTTGTTGCAATGCTGTCATTAATGCAGGTGACCGGGCCAGGACACTCCACAGGCTGCAGGCGATGGGGTAACGGTGTAAAGCTCTGCAGACCCGACAGGGCTTTGGGGATGTCCACCGAGCACCGGTCAAGGGTCGCCAAAGCCAGTTCAAGATTGTTCAGATTATGCCGCCCGGCCAGCGCCCAGCCGTCAAAGCCGCAGATTCTGCGCTGACCGTTCTCCACCCCCTGGGCCGACACCCGCCAACTATCTGGGCCGCCTGCCCAGATCACCCCTGGCCTGTCCTTAAGGGCGGTTTTGGCGGTACAGTGAGCCACCACCGCCTCTGAGGCCAGATCCAGCAATCGCAGCTTGTCACGCTGGTATTGGCTCAGGTCGCCATGCCAATCCAGGTGATCTGCCATCAGATTTGTCAGCACCGCTATGTCCACCCTGCCCTGCAGATCAGCCACCTGGTAGGAAGACAGTTCCACCACGTACCAGTCGGGGCTAGCCTGGTCGAGAAAGGTGATCACCGGCTGGCCCAGGTTACCGCCCAGCAGCACCGTATGACCGGCGCTGCGCAGCAGGTGGCCCAGCACAGAGGTGGTGGTGCTTTTGCCTTTGGTGCCGGTTACGGCAATCACCGGCGCGGCCGGCCGGGAAGCCAGCCAGAGACTGCTGCCACTGGTAAACACCACCCCCGCCTGCTGCGCAGAGCGCAGCTCGGGGCGGTAAATGCTGATTCCAGGTGAGCGGACCACCACCTCAAAATCCGTTAAGCCCAGTGTCGCCAGCGGGCCACAGCGGGCCGATACTCCGGCCGGCGGATCTACCGGCTTTTCATCCAGCACGGTGATGGAGCCGGCCTGGCCGTGTGACCTGATGGCCGACAGCGCAGCCATCCCCTCAACCCCGGCGCCAAGGATGGCGACCCGGCGCCCCCTGAGCTGCTTAAGTGTTAAAGCCATGCCAGCGCTTTGGCAAACTCAGCTGGGATGGTGCTGGCGGTTTTATCGTGATCGAAGGCGGCAAGCTCGGCAGCGCTATCAACCAGGGGGGCAAGCGCACTCACCACCGCCAGATCCCGCCATGGCGGCTGAGCCCCAAGGGCCTTCATCAGCGCCGCGCTCTCTTCCACCTCACCGACACACTCAAAGGGTTTATGTTCTGCCAGCCCGCAAAGATCCCGATAGCCCTGGAGCTGAGCCGGGTCCTCCAACAGGTTACGTCCGAATATCTCCAGCAACGCAGGCGGGCCTAAATAGGGCGCCAGAGCCAGGAACACAAAGCGACATTTGGGACAGTTGGCGCACCAACGCCCCGCCGGGCTGCGGCCATCTTGTCGAAAATTCTGATTGCAGCTGGAAAACACGTTAAACCAGGGCTCAAGGCGAGCAAAGTGCCGGGCAATGGCAATCTCGGAACAGTCGCGCAGCAGTGAGAAGTAGCGAAACCTGCTCAGCACCTCCGCGGACACGGCACCTTGAAACGCGTTTTCAAAGGCGGCGCTCTTGCTGAACTGATGGTTAACCGCCTCGCCATCAGGAAAGTAGAGATTGGCCGCGTCCGCCGAACGCTCGTTGGACATCACGATGGTATCGAAACCGTAAAGCACGCTGGCCACCAGCATCACACCCGCCAGGACAGCGGTAATGGGCACGTGGCCATTGAGGGCGCCGGCCTGATTCAGCGCCAGCAGTGATGGGTCCAGACTGCGCTGGATCTGAATATGACCCTGGCTCAAGCCCTGGGCATGCAGCGCCTGCCCCATGGCGATGATGAGTGGCGAACGGCCCACGGCGATGGTTTTAAAGCCAATGCCGGCCTGATGCAGCAGGCTGCAGGTAACCAGGGAATCCTTGCCTCCGCCCAGGGGCACCACCACCCCTTTGGAGCTGGCCTCGGGGGGCTTGCTGGGTTGTGGGCCGGGAGAAAAAAGCTCGGTTGAGGGCAAGCTCAAGCCGCCGCGCCAGACCATTTCCGCCAGTCCTTGACGATAAACCTGTGACAAAAGGCGACTGCAGGCAGGCCCCGGCGCGGCCTGCTCAAAACCTATCTTGGTGGGCATTGCGGCTTTGAAATAGCTGATTCCGGCAAGCCATAGCGCGAGCTGGCAGGCACGCTCCAGGGCCTCAGGGCAGACCTTAACCTGACCGGCTAGCGGGTAGTTTATGCGTTCAACAAAGCGCCGTTGATCCAGCTGATAGCTGAGCTGAAGTTCACTGCTGCCAGGAACATCACCAGGAACATCATCATGAACATCGTCATGAACATCGTCATGAACATCGTCATGAACATCGTCATGAA
>CAYGPO010000030.1:13076-37343 GCA_964351665.1 uncultured Gammaproteobacteria bacterium
TCATGAACATCGTCATGAACATCACCAGGGGCATCGCCAGCAACATAGCGCCAGCTGCCAAAAGCAAATTGTTGAACGCTTTTGGGATCAAAGACCAGCTCATCCATAACCCCTTCCTCAGCCGCTGACCTAATCGACCAGCAGCTCTTCAGCGGCGGGCCGCAGATTATAATTTGACGCCATCGCTGCGCCGTAAGCACCGGTATTGCCGATCAACAATATGTCGCCGCTGCTGCAGGCCGGCAGCAGCCGGTCCAGGCCAAGAATGTCCCCGGTTTCACAGATTGGGCCCACCACGTTACAGACCTGACTGGCGGGTTCAGCCAGCCTGCTCAGGTTGACGATCTCATGGTATGCGCCATACAGCGCTGGCCGAATCAAGGAGTTCATTCCGGTGGCAACGCCCACATATTGCACTTCACCCTTGCCCTTGGTCTGGGTCACTGCAGCCAGCAGCACACCAGCCTGGGCCACCAGATAACGCCCGGGTTCCAGCCAAATATCCACTTTGCGTCTGAGCTGTTTTTTCAGCAGCAAAAGACCATCGTTAAGGGCCGCCAGATCCAGCTCAGCATCACCCACCTTGTCCGGCACACCCAGCCCACCGCCCAGATCCAGCACTGACACATCGGGGAAACGGTCCAGCCAGCGGGACATGGTCTCCAGGGTTCGATGCCAGGCTCCGGCATGCATGACCCCGGACCCCACATGGGCGTGCAGACCAACTATCTGAATATTGTGTTTTGCCGCCACCTGAACCAGGGCCTGGTGGTCTGACTCAACGATGCCAAACTTTGAGTTTGCGCCGGCGGTTCGAACCAGCTTGTGATGCCCCAGACCCGAACCCGGATCCAGTCGCACAAACACCTTGCGGCCGGCAAAATCTTCGCCCCAATGTTCCAGCACAAACAGGTTATCCACCGTGACGTTGACCCCAAGGGCCAGGCCCTGGCGGTACTCTTCCCGGGGCGCAAAGTTTGGCGTGAACAAGATCTGTTCAGGTGTCAGCCCCGGCACTTCCTGCAGGGCCCGTTTCACCTCGGCCAGGGACACACACTCCATACACACGCCCCCTGCTCCCAGCTCACGCAGAATTTCGGGATGGGGGTTGGCCTTCATGGCATACAAAATTCGGTCCACCTCAGACAGCCCGGTGAGCCTGGCGGCGGCCTGGCGCAGGCTGGTGCGGGAATAGACGAAGGCGCTGTTGCGGTGAGCCATCAGCTCCAGCAACTGCTCGCGCTGGTGCTGCCACCAGGCGACCGGGGGATTGCTCTGGGTTTCCCCCTGGTGCAGTTGCTCCCAGCTATCGCCAAACACGCTATCACCGCCCATGCCGCCGGGAATCAGCTGCTGATGCAGCTGCATGACCAGTTTTTCGGCGTGCTTGGCATCCACTACAAAGGTCAGGTTGAGATCATTGGCGGCCTGGCTGACCAGGTAAATACGTCGATGCTCAAACACCTCCAGGGCCGGCCCCAGCTTGTGCAAGATGGTGCGGATACCCATCCCCACCAGGCTTACCGAGGCACAATTTTCAATCACCGTTACCCGGCACAGCTGTTCCAGCTCAGCCACCAGCCGTCCCAGGGCCCCGTCGTCCACCACATGGGTGTTCATGTCCAGAGAAACCGTCACGTTGGCTTCGGAGGTGGACACCAGATCCACGGAAAAGCCGTGGGCCTTAAACAGACCAAAGGCGTCAGCTAGAAACCCCACCTGGTGCCACATGGCAAAGCCTTCCATGGCCACCAGGGTGATCCCGGAGCGGCTGACGATGCCCTTGACCTGGGCGCCGAAGTCTCGGGCCTGGGGCGAAATCCGGGTTCCCTCCAGCTCCGGCCTGGCGGTCCAGCAGATCTGCAGTGGAATATCGGCCTGGCGGACCGGCTCCACCGACATGGGATGCAGCACCCGGGCACCCATGGAGGCCAATTCCTGGGCCTCTCGGTAGGACACAAAGCGCAACAGCCGGGCGCCGGGCAACGCTCTGGGATCAGTGGAAAACATGCCGGGAACATCGGTCCAGATCTGCAGCAGCTGGGCGCCCAGCAGGGCCGCCAGGCAGGCGGCGCTGGTATCGGAGCCGCCCCGCCCCAGCACCGCTGGCTGACCGTCGGGCAAACTGGCAACAAAGCCCTGGGTAATATGCACCGGTGCCTGCTGGGCAAGCTCAGCGGCAAGCTGCGGGTTGGCCGCGGGTTGGCACAGAGCCGATAGATGATCGCTGGCCGGATTGTTGCCGACAGGACTGGTGGTCAGCAGGGCGCGGGCGTCGGTCAGCTGTGCATCCAATCCCTGGGATGTCAGCCAGGCTGCGCCGCAGGCGCTGCACAGGTATTCGCCAAAGCCCAGGATCTGGGCCTGCTTGACCGGATCGGTCAGCCGTGACGGATCCTGGGCCAGGGTCCGCAACGGGTCGAAATAGGTCGAAAGGTCGCAGCGGATATCCAGCTCGGCCAGCAAGGTAGCGTAGCTGTCCTCAATGGCCCTGACTCCGTCGCCGTGCTGCTCACCGCTGGCAATGGCCTGCAGGCGATCGGTGACGCCGCGAATGGCGGACACCACCAGCATCACCTGCAGCCCCAGCTCCCGCTGCCGACGAACCTGCTGGGCGATAATCTGCCAGGAGTTCAGGGAGCGGACACTGGTACCGCCAAATTTCATGACAACCCAACCAGACATGATCTGCGTCAACCGTTGATAAAGCCATTGCGCAAACTACCGGAGTCATGGCCGCTTGGCCACCGTCAAATGCCACGGCGAGATCAATGTCGAGCAAGCAACGTGGATTTGCCCGAAAAAAGCCCTATTGATTGCTCAAAAAAGGGGCAAAAAAAAAGGCCGCCCCAGGGGAAGGGCGGCCTCGGGTGCCCGTCAGGCAAGAGAGGCTGAGACTGCGATCGCCCATCACATGGCCCTCGCACCCGCGGTCAGCGTTGCGGTGCTGCCTTGCGGCTGGGCCAGTGAGTGATTCAGCGACTGACGGGGTTAACTGAAACTTCCAGGTCAATCACGGACCCGGGCTCGTTTTCGGTCCGGGTGGTGAATACCTGACCGTTGTATTCATATTCAACGCGATAGCCGGTAATACGTTCTTCCCGGTAGTACTCGTTGGCGATACGGCAGCGGGTTTCCACCCGGTTCTGATTGGCGCCACGACGCTGGTTCTGGGCATCGTTGGCAACGCTGGCACCCACCACGGCGCCAACCACGGTGAGCGCATCCCGGCCACGTCCGCCGCCAAACTGACGACCCACCGCGCCGCCTATCAAGCCACCGAGTAATGAAGGGGTGGCGCTGGTACGCTGTCGATAGCGCACCTGCTCATCCCAGCAAACCTGCCGCGAAGTGGGTACTTCCACCGACTCATAGATCGGGATAGCGCTGAGCACCTGGCCCTGTACCCGCTGGTTGTTGGCCAAGGCCGAACCTGAGATCAAAGCGGCTGCGCTCACGAAAAGGGTTGCGCTGATCAACTTTTTCACGATGTGCTCCTTTAAATTCTGCAAACGCTGACTGTTCAGCGTTGGATGTAGCTTAGCCTGACCAATCTGAATCAATCCTGAACAGCCCTGTTCAGTTTGGCCAGCTGGTCCCGCCCATCCCGTCAAATGCTGGTGGGCTACTTCAGTTCAACGCATGGCGGCCAAAACCGTTGACGTTGGATCTGCAGCAGATGCTTTGCCAGTGCAGTGAGATCGTGCAAGATGCGGGGTTTGGGCAGCGGCACTTTTTATGCCATCACCATTGATCCGGGTTGAGGGGGTGAGCAAGAGCTTTGCTGGCGCCAGCACCAGCTCTATGCGCCTTCGCGGCTGGTGGCGGGGACTGCGTGGGCTTCCCGTAGCCGAACACGGCCACCCGGCGCTGCACGATATCAGCCTGCAGGTTCAGGCCGGCGAATCTGTTGGCCTGATTGGCGACAACGGAGCCGGCAAATCAACCCTGCTGAAAATCCTCGCCGGCGTGCTCCGGCCAAGCTCGGGCAAAGTCACCGTGCAAGGGCGTATTGCGCCGCTGTTAGAGCTGGGGGCCGGTTTTAACCACGAATTCACCGGCCGCGAGAATCTTTCTCTGGGGGCGGCTTTGATGGGGGTTTCAGCGGCGGAGTTAAAGCGTCGGATGCCCGACATCATCGCTTTTGCTGACCTGGGAGATCATCTGGGCAGACCCCTTAAACATTATTCCTCAGGCATGGCCATGCGGTTGGGATTTGCCTTGGCCACAGCCCTTAATCCGGACCTGCTGATCACCGATGAAGTATTGGCGGTGGGTGATGAGTCGTTTCAGCGCAAATGTAATCGTTGGGTGGATCAATACGTTGCCGGGGGCGGAACCCTGCTGTTGGTATCCCACAGCATGGATCAGATCCGACGCCTGTGTAAGCGGACCTGTTGGCTCAAAGACGGCCAGCTGGAACGCGAAGGAGAAACCAACGCAGTGGTGGACGCCTACCTTGCCTACCACGAACAAAAAGGCGTGATGGAACCGGACAGCCAGTATCTGGGGGCCCACTACCGGCTGACCCGGCTGGACATTAACACCACCGACGGTGTGCTCACCACACCCCAAAGCCTGCGCATCACGGCGGAGCTGCATTCGCCGGATAATCGACCGCCGGTGGTGGCACTGGGCCTGAAAGACAGGCACAACACCGCCATTTATGGCCTTACTTCAGAAATGGAACAGGTGCTGCCGATCCAGCTGGCCGATCAGCGCTTCGGCTTCGAACTGGAGATGGACGTGAGCCGCCTGGTGCCGGGCCGCTATCGGGTAACCGGCCACGCCATGGACCCGGAGGCCTTGCGCCTGTTTGATACCAGTATTCGGGAGTTCACTATCGCCCCGACCGCGGCGCTGGCAGCCCCGACCGCCGACGGTCAGGCGGAGACTGGCTTTATTGTCCTTTAGCCGGCCTTGGCTGTGCGTTAGTCAGCGCCCGTCACCGGCCCCCAGTGCTCGGCCTGCTGGGCCCAAAGGGCTAACAGGTACTGGCGATAAAGGGCCACTTCGTCATCCTGGGCCATGGCGTCAAGTTCGGTGAGAAACACCCCGGGTGCCTCAATGCCATAAATCACGTCCAGCAGCCGGCCAAACAAGTTGCCCCACTGCTCTGAGTACTTAATGGTTGACTCAAGGCCCGCCAGCCGCCGGGCCTGCTCAGCCAGGGCGTCTTCCGATAGCTCGTTGCCGGCCACCACCTGAATCCACGGACTGTCGGCATGACAAACGATGACCTGCAGTCCGGCTTGGCGCGCGTAAAGCTTAAACTCGTCCGGCGTACAAAACTGGTTGCGGGCTACGTTCTTGCGCAGGCTTTGATCCGATCTGGACCACTCATCAACCTCAAGATGCCAGCGTTTCCAGCCCATGGGATGGGCCAGATTCCAGGTTTCCAGGTACGCCAGGGCGCCGTTGGTCATAACCCGTTTGAGCTCACGCAGATACAGAAACAGATCTTCCTTGTCCATGTGACACAGCACCGCGACGGTGTATGCACGCTCAAAGGAATTATCTTCCAGCATATCCAGGCTAGTGCGCTGAAGCTGGGAAAACGACACGCCTTGCAGGTCCTTCAGCCGCTCAGCGGCGACGCTCAGCATATTCGATGAAATGTCTACGCCATGCCAGCTGGCCACATGATCAACCAGCTGGCGGCCAATGCGGCCCACGCCGCAGCCCAGTTCCAGGATCCGGTGGCTGCGGTCCAGGTCCAGGGCTGCCTGCACCTGGTTGGCGGTCCAGCGGCCGGTCAGACGCACTATCGCCTCGCTGGCACTACCATCCACCGCGGCTAGAGCGCCGGAGTCAGTGCTAGCCTGGGTATTCCAAAAACTGCTGTACGACTGAAAGTCCAAAAGCCGGTCCATTATCAGTAGGGCGCGGGATTATAGCGTTTCGTCAGCGTAATTGACCACTCACCGCTATCAGCGCCCCAGGGCACGCAGCACCGGCACTGAATTGCCGGGTTAGGGCCGGGACACGGAGACACGATGGTGCCCTTCAGCTGGTGGTGGGGGATTCCTACATCATGCCCAGCACCAGGCTCTATGGCTGCAGCCTGGCCCCTCATAGGCTAGGTCTCGATGTCGCCGTCGGCGGCACATTATGAAAACCATCGAGGAGAAAAACATGCTGAGAGTATTTGCCACTGCCCTACTGGTGCTGCTGATGAACGTCGCCAACGCCGGTGAACCTGTAGACATCAACACCGCCAGCGCGGAGCAGATTGCCCAGTCCCTGGACGGCGTGGGTTTAAGCAAAGCCCAGGCCATTGTCAGCTACCGCAAGGCCAACGGTGCCTTCAAGCACCGTGACGAACTGGTAAAGGTTAAGGGCATTGGTCTTGCCACCGTTGAGCGCAACCGAGACTTCATTCAGGTGGGCGTAAGCGGCCCGGGACAGAAGCTGGCCAGCAGCAAAAAATCAGACTGAACGCTTGCCCGGCCATCGAACGCGCCAGCGTGGGCCGGCCAGGGATGGCCTGTCGCCCTCACGCCCGGCGATGTTGGCACCCAGATGATGATTTAAGCTGGGCATCAGATTCAGGCTGTTATCCGGGCGATAGTCCGGACTGCACCGGGCGCCATGGACGGCGCCCGGTTTTTTCACAACCGGCGCCACGCTATGCGTCGGGTATCCCTACCCTTAAGTATTGAGCCAGGCAGAAAGCAGCTTGCGCAGCTTGGTCTGGGCTTGCTCGATATTTGCCATTACTTCCGGCAACAAGATGTGCTGGGTGCCGGCATAGCCCGCGGCCCAGTTCGCGGTTAGGGTTACACACACCAGGGGTAGATTCAGCTCCGCCGCCAGGCCCGCTTCCGGCATGCCGGTCATTCCCACCACGTGACATCCATCCCGGGCCAGTCGGACAACCTCAGCAGAGGTCTCCAGCCGCGGCCCCTGGGTAGCGGCGTAAACGCACTCGCGGCTGCGCCCCAGCAGGCCTTCGGTGTCGGCACCGATCAACTCCTCCCGCAGCGCTGGGCTGTAGGGATAGGTCATGTCTGCATAGGGGGTTTCCAGGCTCAGCTCGCCGGCGAAGGTATGGGCCCTGCCCCAGGTATAGTCGATCACCTGGTCTGGCAGCCCCAGTGAGCCGGGGGGCAGATCCTTGCAGATGGAACCCACCGAATTAATTGCCACCACCGCGCGGGGTGTCAGCTGGTGGCAGGCATGCAGATTAGCTCGATAATTAACCTGGTGAGGCAGAAATTCATGGCCTGCGCCATGGCGAGCCAGAAACACCAATTCGTGACCCAGCCACCGCCCTTTCAGCAGCGCCGCTGACGGCGCACCGAAGGGGGTTTGAAGATCCAGCGACTGGGTCTCAGTCAGCCCCGGCCATTGGTAGATCCCGGTCCCGCCGATTACCACAATGGTCATGGCTTAAGACCATAAATCCCGTCCAAATGACGCAGTCGACCACGATAGTCCATGCCACAGCCAAACACGTAGACATCCGGTACCGTCAAACCCACTACGTCGGCGACCACCCCGGGTTGGCGGCGCTGGTGAGATTTCTCCACCAAAACCGCGCTTAGCACCTCAGTGGCGCCAGCATCCCGACAGAACTTGGCAACACTGGCCAGGGTGAATCCCTCATCGAGTATGTCATCGACGATCAGCACCGGAAATCCCCTCAGCGTATGCCGGGGTTTGGCCAGCCAGCTCACCTGATCACCGCCCTGCTCACCTTCATAGCGGGTGGCATGGACGTAGTCCATCCGCAAATCCATCTCAAGGCGCTGGATTAACTGCGCCGCTGGCAGCATCGCGCCGTTCATGGTGGTTAGCACCAGCAGCGGGGTGTCGGCGCTAAAGCGTTGGTTGACCTGCGCTGCCATTTGGTCATAAGCCTGGGCGACGGCCTGGGCATCGTGGATAAGCGCACTGCCTGGCGGCAGTAGTTGGGTCAATTCAGACACTGGATCTGTCTCCTGAGTTGATCGCGACGTTGGCTGTTTTCGAAGTTGGACCAGGGCGGCGCATCCGGCCTGCCCCGCAGCCGGGCGGCCGGCGGATGGTTGTTAATGGGGTCGGGCAAGGACAAGGCCATTACCTCAGCCACGTCCGTGGGCCGGCAGACCAGCAGCAGATCACAGCCCGCCGCCAGGGAGGCTTGCACCCGCTGCTCAAAGCCACCGGCGCTATGGGCCGCCCGCATGCCCAGATCATCGCTGATAACTACCCCGGTAAATTTCAGCTGCTGCCGCAACAGGGTCTGAATCCAGCGCTGGGAGTATCCGGCAGGCTGAGGACAAATCTGCGGGTAACACACGTGGGCCAACATCAGGGCCTCGATCCCCTGGGTGATGGCGGCGGCAAAGGGCAGCAGATCCTGGGCCATTAGGTGCTCCAGGGATCGGTCGTCAATGGCGTCATCCACATGGGTGTCCGGGATCACCGTTCCATGGCCGGGAAAGTGCTTGCCGCAGGCAACCATGCCGGCCTTGGCCATACCCTGCCGGTAAGCCAGCGCGAGGCGGCTGACTATTTCCGGCTGGCGGTGCAATGCTCGGTCGCCAATCACGGCGCTGCCCGCGTCAAGATCCAGCACCGGCGATAAACTTAGATCGATACCCAGACTCAGGACCTCCGCTGCCATCAGCTCACCGTGGCAACCTGCCAGCGCCAGGGCTTCGTCAGCTGCCTGGTCAAAACGCCGACCCAGGCTCGCCAGGGGGGGTAGCAGCGACAGCGGCTGTTTCATTCGCTGCACCCTGCCCCCCTCCTGATCAATCATGATCAGAGCCTGGCTGCAGTGCTGACGGATCTGATGGGTCAGGCGGCACATTTGCAAAGGGTCGGCAAAGTTGCGGGAAAACAGAATCACCCCAGCCAGGGCCGGGTGAGCCAGCCATTGCTGTTCCTGGCGGCTCACCTCAGTGCCCGCCAGGCCAATCACCAGATACCCCATCAGCGCTGAAACACCGCGATGGATTCAACGTGGGCGGTATGGGGAAACATATCCATGATGCCCGCATCCACCAAGGTATAGCCGGCGGCGACAAGCTCACCGGCGTCCCGGGCAAGACTGCCGGGGTGGCAGGACACGTAGACCAACCTGGGCACTGCCAGGGCAGTCAGCAGGGGAATGAGCTCAGCGGCGCCGCTGCGGGGCGGATCCAGCAAGATCCGATCAAAGGTGCCGGTATTCCAGGCAGCCCCGGTCTGATCTTCTCGCAGATCAGCGGTGAAAAAGTGGGCATTGGGAATGTTATTGAGTTGGGCATTGTGGCTGGCCAAATCCACCAGTGACTGCTCGCCTTCCACCCCCACCGCCTGGGCGCTGCCCATGGCAATGGGCAGGGTGAAGTTGCCCAGCCCGCAAAATAGATCCAACACCCGATGCTCCGGTTCAAGCTTTAGGGCCTGCAGCGCCTGGCTGACCATCTGTTGATTCATGGCAGCGTTGACCTGAACAAAGTTCAGCGGACTGAAATCAAACTGCAGCGGCTCTCCCCCCGGGCCGCTCTGGCCGAGGCTAAACCGCAGCTGCACCGGATCAGCGCCGTTTTGCAGCGGCGTCACCGTGTCTGGGCCGCCGGACTGCAGCCAAATATGGGCCTGCATCTGATCTCCCAACTCGGCCAGGATGTTGTGGTCGTCATCGTTCAGCGGGGCCAGATGTCGAATCACTAAAACCAGGCTATCGTCGCCGGCGGCAACCTCAATCTGGGGAATGTCGTTGGGCACCGACAGCCGGCCAATGGCGTCGCTGAGGGTTTTCAGGTGCTGGCCCACCTGGGGGATCAGGGTGTGGCATTCCAGCATGTCACAGACATAGCGACCGGCCCGTTCACGAAAGCCCACCAATACCCTACCTTTACCCGGCACATTGCGGACGCTTAAGCGGGCCTTGCGGCGATAGCCCCAGGGCTCGCCGGACAGCGGCTTTAGCCAGTATTGCGGCGCCACAGAACCAATCCGCCGAAAGTTCTCTTCCAGCACCCGCTGCTTGGCGGTCAGCTGGGCGGGGCCGTCCAGATGCTGTAAAGCGCAGCCGCCGCAGGCGTCAAAGTGTGGACAGCGCGGATCCACCCGCTCGGCAGAGGCCACCAGCACCTCTTCAACCTGCCCGGTATCAAAGGCTTTGCGCTTTCCGGTAATGCGAAAACGCACCTGTTCACCGGGCAAAGCTCCGTGCACGAACACCACTTTGCCGTCGATATGCGCAACGCCGCGGCCGTCATGAGTGAGATCACTGATCTCAGCGCTTACCGGCTCAGCCGGTAAGCGCTGTCTGCGTCGACCCATACGTTATTTCTGCTGCCAGTTACCCGCGCCGTCCTGGTAATACCAGCCGGCCCGGGCGTTGCGAACCCACTGTTGCGCAAAGGTTTGACGAATCTGCCCTTCCCAGCCTGGCTGTCCGTTGGCAACGGCGATTTCCCGATAGACCGCATCGCGATCTCGGTTTTCTGCTGCCACCGCGGCGTTTAACCCGCTACGGTCCCGCAGGCCAACGCTGGCAAGATCCCGCACGGCGATCTTGGCGTCATTGGTCAGGCCAATGGCGCCGCTGGCAAAGTGAGCCGACAGCTCGCTATCAAAACGGGCCGCCATGCGGGCCTGAATGGCGCGAATCTCCGGCGTATTGATATCAATATTGACCTGGGCGTGGGCCCGGGGGATGACCAGGTCCAGAACTCCCAGAGCCAGGCGTGTCAGCACCGGCTGTGACGGCGGAGCCAGCTGGCTGCGGGAATCGGTTTCTGTATTGGGCTGCATCTCCGGCCCGATGACGTCTTCGATAAACCGATCCGCCGCCTCCTGGGCCGCCGCCTCGGGAAAGTAAACGTTGATGGTGACACAGGCGGCAAGGCTCATTAGAACCGCGCCGAAGATCGAATTGGTGACTGCTTTTACGCTCATGTTGTTCAAAACCTCTGTGGCTATGGGGCAGTTTATGCCACCGGACTGACTGCCGGCTGAACCAGCGCGACTATTCTACGCTTACCGGACCGGTTTCGGTGGCCGCTTTCAGACGTCGAACTAACTGAGGCCAGTCAACCCGCCGGGAAAACCCCTTGATGTCAATTCTCGGTATGCCCGAACCGCGCACAAGATAATAGCCAGCACCTGTATCGCCCACCCCGCCCATGGTGCAGGTATTGTTTCGCAGCACGCAGGACAGGCCCAGCTGCCGATAGCCAAAGTCGTCAAATATCCTCAATACTGATGAGCCCAAAGCGCCCACCCCACCCCCAATGCTGGACAGGTTATCCACTGCCCGCTGACTGATTCGCTGGCGCACCGAGCCGTCAGGGTCGGTCCGCAGGTTCAGATCAAAGGCCACCGGCCGCCAGTCCAACAGCCGCAGGCCCCTGACCGAGCCCATCAGCACGCCCTCGATCTTCCCAAAGGAAAAGGCCCCGGTCATCTGCTCAAGGTCAACCCCCGCCACCTGCACATCCGCGGTCAGCGTAGGCAGTACACCGAATATGCGCTCAAGCTTCAGCTGATTCATCGCCACCTGTCCGCCAAACACGTTGATCAATACGGTTCCGCCCACCTCCACCACCTCTCCCCGCAGCTGGACCTTCGGAATTGAACCACTCAGCGTACCTTTGAGCTCTGGCCAGTCCAGCGCCCGGGTAATCTGATCCAGCGCCATGGGCAGCAGCTCGCCGCGGAAATCCATCGCCGTTTGGTCAGTGCCAAGGTTGTCCACCACCAGCTCGTCGACCCGCAGGCCGCCGTCTAGCACTGGCAAAAACAGCGGCTCAAGCAGTTGCACCTGGCCACCGCCAAGGAAAAAGCGGCTAGAGGCGGGGCCAATCACCAGGGTGTAGTAGCTCAGAGCATCCCAGCTCAGGGACGAGTCTGCTGAATCGCCGCTGGGAGAGTAATCCACTATTCCGTCCAGCTTGCTGATACCTAAACGGTCGCTTGCGGTGCTCATAGATAGCTGCTCCGCGGCCAAAGACAGGTGGGCCACGGCGCCGTCAACCATATCGAGCTGGGCCTTGAGCTGGCCCTCGGCGCTAAGTCCTTTCAGGCCCATGGCGTCGCTGACCGCGCTGAGATACCTGGGCCATGCGAGAGCCAGCAGCAGTTTGTTAAGGGCGATACTGGCGTCGTCCAGGCTGCCATCAGGATTCAGCGTCGCTGTGCCGGCAAGCTCCAGAGCGTCGCGATCAGTCAGTCGCCAGCCCTCAACCTCAATAGCGCCGTTGCTCAGCCGCGAGCCGTTGAAGGTCAGCTGCAGGTCCGGGGTTTCAGTGAAACTTACGTAAACCGGATCCACCAGCAGCTCACCGTCGTGGACCGTTGCTGAGGCGCTGAAATTGGTCAGCATGGCGTCAGCCAATTCAGCGGTTATCTGCCCGCTGAGGCTTAGCTCAGCCCCTGCCAGGGTGCCGTCAGCGGAATCAAAAGACAGTCCGGAGATACGCCAGCGGCCATTAACTAGCCCCTGCTCAGGGGAACCACTGCCGGCACCAGCCTGGGTATAGTTCAGCTGCAAATCCAGGATTGCCTGGGGGCTGCGCAGGGGCTCAGGAATCTGAACCGAAATCAACGCCGCCAGAGTTTCCAGCTGAACCCCTGTGACCTCAAGCGCCACCGCCGACAAGGGGTCCAGCCTAAGGGTTACCTCACCACCCGCCAACGCTACGCTGACAGTCCCCTGGGTGCCCTGGGAAGACCTGCTGGCCTGCCAGCTACCGGACACCAGCTGGTCGCCGTAGCGGGCTGACAGCAAACCGCCCTGGCAATCTCCCCCATCGGTTAGCAACGTTAGCCGCGGGCAAATGAGGGAAATATCTGACAGGGTTTCGGGCATTTTGCTGATCGTCAGCTGGCCCACTTTCAGCGAGGATTGTGCGCCAGGGCGAATAGACCAAGACAGCTCCTGGGCCAGCCAGCCGTCGGCTTCGACAGTCTGGATTCCACCAACAAGCGTCATGGCGACCGCCGCCGCAGGCAGGATCGATAAAAACCCTAAAACTCCTGTTAGCGGGGCGATCTGAAGGGCCAGCCAACGGCTGGGCCGGCGCCTGATAAATCCCTTGCTGGTGGGCCGTTCGGCAAAAAAGGTCACCTCAGCGAGGGTCTCAGGCAGAAGGCCAAGCCGGTCGGGGGAAAATGAAGAGTGGTGTTTTTCATGGCACAAGGCAGGACTATACTGCTAATCCGGCAGGGTTTCCGCACCAGGGCCAGGGGACAGTCATGCGTATACTGATAGCTGATGACAACCAGATCAACCGCGAATTTCTGAAGGCTGCCCTCAGCGAACCAGCGGTGGAAATCTGCGAGGCAGTCAACGGAGCCCAGGCCTTAAAACTGCAGTTACAGCAGGCCTTTGACCTGATTCTTATGGACATCAGAATGCCGGAAATGGATGGCATCGAAGCCACCGTGGCCATTCGTCAGGCAGAACGCCAACAATCGGCCGTGGAATCCACCACGGCCCGGATTATCGGACTCACCGCAGACCTGCAGCTCACCACAACCACCAACCTCAAGCAGCAGGGCTTTGATGATTGTCTGGCCAAGCCCATCAGCCGCGAGACCGTGCGGGCCCTGTTAAACAACCAAACCGTGGCCAAAGGTTCGGTCACCGAGAGCCAATATCCCGTGGTAGACCGGGCCGCAGCGCTGGCCGCCGCCGGTGGCAATGTTGAGCTGCTGGATCGACTGATGGGCATGTTACAGCGGGAGCTTGGTGGATTTATCCCCGACATCGTGGCCGCCATCGCGCGACAGGATCTCAGTGCCGCCCAAAGTCCGGTGCACAAGATTCGCGGCTCAGCGGGTTACACCGGCTGTTTGGAATTGAAACAGGCGGCAGCCCAGCTGGAATTAGCCCTGACCCGCGGCAAGCCCGAGGAAATTGGGCCGGCCCTGGCTGATCTTGAACACGCCGCAGACAACGTTAGCCGGCTGTAAAACCCCGCGCTTGCATCATCAGACGCTTCATCTCGGCCACCGCGACCGGCAGGCCAACAAACACCGCCCGGGCCACAATACTATGGCCAATATTGAGCTCTTCAATGCTGTCAAGCTGAGCCACCGGCGTGACGTTGTGATAGTGCAGGCCATGGCCGGCATTGACCACCAGGCCCAGGGATTGCCCCAGGCTGGCAGCTGATGACAGTCGCTCCAGTTCCAGGGCCTGCTGGCCATGGCTGGCCTCAGCGTAGGCCCCGGTATGCAGCTCGACCACCGGCGCCCCCAGCTCTCTCGCTGCGCGCAGCTGGCGTTCGTCAGGATCAATAAACAGCGACACCCGAATACCGGCCTCTGCCAGCTGGCGGCAGGCCTGGCCAACGGCCTGAACATTGCCGGCGGCATCCAGCCCGCCTTCGGTGGTTACCTCCTCACGGCGCTCGGGCACCAGGCAAACGTCCGCCGGCGCTGCAGCACAGGCGATGTCCAGCATTTCCGAGGTCACCGCACACTCCAGATTCAGGCGGGTGGTAATGGTTTCACTGAGCAGCCTCAGATCCCGATCCTGAATGTGCCGGCGGTCCTCACGTAAATGGACGGTGATCAGGTCAGCGCCCGCTGTTTCGGCCAGGGACGCAGCAAACACCGGATCGGGATAGGCGGTACCGCGAGCCTGGCGCAAGGTGGCCACGTGGTCGATGTTTACCCCCAGGCTAATGGGTGTAATGCTGGGCTTCATGGCGTACTCTCCGAATAGCTCATTTGTTGAAACAGCTGACGCGATTTCAGCGGCTTTGGCCCCAGATAGTGTTTGAGCACATAGCCCAACAGCAGTCGCGCTTCTCGCTGGCTTTGTGAATCGCCATCATCTCCCCGGGCCAGAGCCTGCAATGTAGCACCGTGAACCTTGGGACTTTGGCCAGTGCCGCCGCGGCTCACCGGCCCCTCTTCGATGGTGTAGAGGTAGGTCTGATCGGCGCAGATGGGCTCGCCGGTGGCCACGTCCTGATGCAACTCCAGAGCGTAGCCCTGACTATTGAGCAAGGCCATCTCAAATCGGCGCAGGGGCGGCCCGGCAGGTCCACCGGCCAACTCAATCAGGGTTCGCAGATAACACTGGAACAGCTCCGGGTTAGGGTCTTCGCGACCGGTCAGTCTCAGCATCAGCTCATTGAGATAAAGCGCAATGAGTGCAGGCCGGCTCCCCACCGCTAAAATCGGCGCGCCCTCAGCTTCCACTACACCCAGGGTTGCCATCTGGCCCCGGCCGCTCAGGCCAACCTGCAGCGGCACATAGGGCTGCAAAAGCCCGGATCGATGGCGACGGGATTTCCGAGCGCCCCTGGCCACGGCACACAGCCTGCCCCGGTCACGGGTCAGCAGATCCACCAGTAGTGAAGCCTCCTGATAATTGCGCCGATGCAGCACAAACGCCGGGGTTAGCGACGTATTCAATCCATGTAGCCAAGCTGTTGCATTGATCGTTCATCATCAGACCAGCCCTTTTTCACTTTGACCCACAGCTTCAGATTGACCTGACACTCAAAAAACGCTTCCAGCGTGCTGCGGGCCGCGCTGCCAATGCCCTTGAGGGTCTGCCCACCATTACCAATCACGATGCCCTTCTGACCTTCTCGCTCCACCCAGATGATGGCGGCCAGATGCAGCAAGGGACCTTCACGCTGGAACGCCTCCAGCTCCACCGTTGAGGCGTAGGGCAGCTCCTGATGCAGACGTCGGGTGACCTGCTCGCGGATGAACTCGGTGGCGATAAATCGCTCGCTGCGATCGGTCAGTTCGTCCTCACCAAATGCCGGTGGCGCCACCGGCATCGCGGCCAGGAGTCGGCTGCGCAGCTGCTCCAACCCCTTGGATTTCAGCGCGGAGATCATTAACACCTGCTCCGGCTTAAACAGCTCGCCAAGCTCAGCACTCAGGGGCAGCAGCGAGGCTTTGTCGCTGACCAGGTCGGTTTTGTTGATCACGCAGAACAGCCTCACGCCCTGGGCCACCAGCTGAGCTCCGATTGCTCGGTCAGCATCGCTCAAACCGCGTCCGTCCATCAGCCAGGCCACCACCTCGACGCCGCCGGATACCGCCTCGGCTACTCGATTCATGTATCGGTTCATCGCCGATACGCCCTGGGGGGCGGTGTGCAGGCCTGGCGTGTCCACAAACACAATCTGACCGTCGGGATAGTGGCAAACCCCCAAAATCTGATGCCGGGTAGTCTGGGGTTTATGCGCGGTAATGCTTAGCTTCTGCCCCAGCAACGCGTTCAGCAGGGTTGACTTGCCAACGTTGGGACGCCCAATCAACGCCACATAGCCACAGCGGAAGGTAGCTCCGTCGGCGACCTCATCGGGGTCGATCTTATCGGGTGGCGACTGCGAACTCATGGTGTGTTCTGCTCCAATGCGGCCAGCGCGATGGCGGCGGCGTTTTGTTCAGCTTTGCGCCGGCTGCCACCGTCAGCCTCAACGGCTTCAGATAACCCGGCAACGGTGCAGCTGACCCCAAAAACCTTGGCGTGATCGGCACCTTCGGCCCGGACCAGTTGATAAATCGGCAACGGTGAACCCCGTTGCTGAAGGTATTCCTGCAATCGGGTTTTAGCATCTTTCAACGATTCTGCCGGCGGCAGATTATCCAGCCGGGAGGCAAACCAGCTCAATACCGTATCCCGGCAGGTGATCAGCCCCGCTTCCAGGTAGATGGCCCCAACCACCGCTTCCAATGCGTCAGCCAATATGGACTGGCGACGCTGGCCACCGCTTTTGCGCTCTCCAGGGCCCAGCCTAAGCACCGTCATAAAGCCCAGTTCGCCGGCCAGTTTGGCCAAGGTCACACCCCGCACCAGGCGCGCTCTCGCGCGACTCAAATCACCTTCCGATGCTTCGGGAAAACGTTGGTACAGCGATTCGGAAATGATCGCCCCCAAGATCGAATCACCCAGAAACTCCAGCCGCTCAGAATTATGGGATCCGGCGCTGCGGTGGGTCAAAGCCTGTTCCAGCAGCCCTTGATCGGCAAACTGATAGCCAATATTGAAAGCGGCCGACGGGCCCGCCGACTCATCAGCCTTCGAGGTCAATCGATTCGTTGAATTTGGCGACAAAATCCAGATTTCCGATCAAGGATCTGCGCACTTCATAGCTAACAGTCAGCACCGGCTGATTGCCCCGGGAAACCTTTATGTGACTTTTGTCCACCGATTCCACATAGCTTACATACATGCGCTTGATCAGCATTTCCTGAATCTGCCGAGGTGGCTGGCGACTTACTCCCGGCTGTTTTGATACAGATTTCATTGCCTGCACCACGGAAAAGTATTCCTGATAGACCGGAAACAGCTTCATTCCGATGAACGCAAAGAAACCCAGCAGACTCAGCACGATGAGAAGACCAATCAGGGTAATACCCTGCTGCTTAGCCGGTGACCGCAAGTGATTTGATTTCATAAAAATGCCTCTTAAATTACTTAAATATTTAGTAAAATCCTACCACTATCGGATCACAGTCCCGATACGCCCAAAACCATTGGGGTTAAGGTGCATCCAAATAAAGAACGCTTTTCCCACCAAATTCTCTTCCGGCACAAATCCCCAATAGCGACTGTCAGTACTGTTGTCGCGATTATCCCCCAGGGCAAAATATTCGTTTTCCCCGACCACCCATCGATTTTCCCCCGGGTGCTGGCGGGCTCGGGAAGGCGTCAGCAGAATGTTATGTTCAACCTCAGGCAGGGATTCCACCGCGGTTAGCTGGCGGGGAGCATTGGGGTCGATGGCGCCCTGGTTGGGAACGTAAGTGCCCATCAACCGCGTATCCACCGGCTCACCGTTAAGAAACACCCGGCTTTTCCGGTATTCCACCACATCTCCGGGAATGCCAATGACCCGCTTGATGTAGTCCTGGGAAGGGTCCTCGGGAAATCGAAATACCACCACATCGCCACGCCGTGGCGAACCAAGGTCCAGGACCTTGGTGTTGATCACCGGCAATCGAATTCCGTAGGAAAACTTGTTGACCAAAATCAGATCGCCATTGAGCAAGGTGGGCATCATGGAATCTGACGGAATCCGGAACGGCTCGGCCAGGAACGATCGGATCAGGAGCACAATAAGGATGACCGGAAAAAACGAACGGGCATACTCAACCACAATGGGTTCGCGGCCTGCTCCAGACTCACTGCCATCAGCGCCCCCGGCCAGCGCCGCCCTGCGCCTGGGCGCCAGCAGCGCCGCGTCGGCTGCCCAAATCACACCCGTGAGAGCCGTCAGGATGACCAAAATGGCGGCAAAGTCGAAATGCATCGTGTTCTAACCCTTCAGTCTGTTATCTAATCTAATGCTAGTAATGCTAGCGGTCGTCGGACCGCAGAACCGCCAGGAAGGCTTCCTGGGGAATTTCAACTCGCCCCACCTGCTTCATCCGCTTCTTACCCGCCTTCTGTTTTTCCAGCAGTTTACGCTTGCGCGAGACGTCGCCACCATAACATTTTGCGGTGACGTTTTTACGCAGGGCTTTGACCGTGGTCCGGGCAATCACGTGGGAACCGATGGTGGCTTGAATCGCTACCTCAAACATCTGTCTGGGAATCAACGCTTTCATCGCGTCAGCCAGCAGTCGACCGCGCCGCTGGGACTCACCCTGATGCACAATCACCGACAATGCGTCCACCCGCTCGCCGTTGATCAGGATATCCACGCGGACAAAAGGGCCCGCGTCAAAACGCAGCAGCTCGTAATCAAAGGAGGCGTAGCCCCGACTGACTGATTTAAGGCGGTCAAAGAAATCCAGCACCACCTCACTCAAGGGCAGTTCATAGCTGATCGACACCTGGGTGCCCAGATACTGAATCTGTCGCTGTACGCCGCGCTTTTCTTCACACAGCCCGATCACCCCTCCCACATAGTCAGGCGGCACCAGAATATTGCCTAAGATGATGGGCTCGCGAATTTCTGAAATCTTGTTTTGGGGCGGCAGCTGAGCCGGGTTGTCCAGTTTGGTCACACTGCCGTCAATGTGCTCAATTTCATAAATCACCGTCGGCGCGGTGGTCACCAGATCCAGGTCATATTCCCGCTCCAGTCGTTCCTGAACAATTTCCATGTGCAGCATGCCCAGAAAGCCACAGCGAAATCCGAACCCCAGGGCCTCGCTTGTTTCTGGCTCAAACATCAGGGCGGTGTCATTGATCTGCAGCTTATCCAGCGCCTCCCTCAAGTCAGAGTAGTCATCTGAGCTGGTCGGAAACAAGCCGGCAAAAACCCGCGGCTGGACCTGCTGGAAACCGGGTAAAGCCTGCTCCGCCGGCGCCCGGTCATGGGTGATGGTGTCGCCCACGGGAGCGCCGTGCACGTCTTTCACCGAAGCACTGATAAAACCCACCTCGCCTGCGCGCAGCTCGGTTCGCGGCTCCCGCTTAGGGGTAAAGATCCCTAGCCCTTCAACCTGGTAGGCCTGACCACTGGCCATCATGCGGATTTTTTCGCCCTTACGAACCACCCCATCCTTGACCCGAACCAGGGACACAACCCCCAGATAGTTGTCGAACCAGGAATCGATGATCAGCGCCCGCAGCGCACCATCGGGATCGCCGGTGGGAGGCGGAACCTTCTTCACCAGCATTTCCAACACTTCGATCACGCCCAGGCCGGTTTTTGCGCTCACGTGCAGCGCATCGGTGGCGTCGATCCCAATCACGTCCTCAATTTCCTGGGCCACCCGATCGGGCTCGGCCGAGGGTAGATCAATTTTGTTCAGAATCGGCAGCACTTCCAGGCCCTGCTCTACCGCCGTATAGCAGTTGGCGACGCTCTGTGCCTCAACGCCCTGGGCCGCATCCACCACCAGCAAGGCGCCTTCACAGGCTGCCAGGGAGCGCGAAACCTCATAGGAAAAATCCACATGACCGGGGGTATCGATGAAGTTCAGCAGATAGGTCTCGCCGTCCTCGGCGGTAAAATCCAGGCTCACCGACTGGGCTTTGATGGTGATTCCCCGCTCCCGCTCAAGGTCCATGGAATCGAGCACCTGGGCCTCCATTTCACGATCGCTCAAGCCACCGCAAACTTGGATAAAGCGATCTGCCAGGGTGGACTTGCCGTGATCAACGTGAGCGATGATGGAAAAATTGCGAATCTTTGCCTGAGCGGTCAAGAGTAAACCTCATTGGGCCGTGACCCAAAACCCTCAGCACTGGCTGGGGATCGGGGTATCGGGCTCCATAAAAACAAAAGCCTACGGTCAGCGGACCGCAGGCCAAATTGAACAGCTATTTTACGCTGTGCTGGCGGCGCCGAGCAATCACCGTGAGCGTTGGTTGCAGGATTTTTCCCCCCAGCCAGGCGCCTGCGGCGGCCATCACCAGGGCCGATGCATCCGCCCCAGCAGGGCCAAGGGGCAGCAGGTAGCTGATCGATACGCTGAGCAGCAAACCGGCGAATAGTCCCAGCAGCGGTGCGCCGTAGGCTAGCCAGGCCAAACGGGGCAGTGGCTGATCCAGCGTCGGCAGGGCAACCCGCTGACCCAATTGCCACTCGGAACGCCCGTTTACCCGCAGTCGCCGGGCCCCCGTCCGGCCCAACAGTGCCGCCCCGCAGCCCTTGCCACTGGCGCAACGCAGACAGGATTTTGGGTTCACCTCCAGCCATACCAGCGGACCTCGGCGGGCAACCAAAAGGCCGAGCTGCCCCTCAACCTGTTCCGGCTGAAGGGCCTGGAAGGACGGCGTAGCCATCAGGGCTTGGCCGGGGATGGTTCAGCCGGCGTTGTGATCAGGGACTGATTGGCGCTGGTTTGACTGGCAACCGAGGACACGATCATTTTTAGCGTTGATCGGGGAACCTCCCCTACCGCGGTAACGGCAAAGCCGTTGTTGGTGGTTTTACCAAAGATGTTCATGGCCCCAATCTGGGAGTAGCCCGAAGGGTGGGAGCTGACGTCACCGGCAGGCTCCACATAGACCGAAACCGCCGCCAGGCCGTCACTGAAAAGAAGATGACGTAAGGTATCAGCCTGTCGGTTGGCCACGGATTGAAAGCCCGCGGGCATTTGTGTGAGCTTCCAGTTGTTCTGGGCAACGGGCTGAGAAACCGCCTGCAGCCCCGGCAGCGACACCTCGATATAGTCGTCGCTGGTGACATCCGGCAGCAGCTCCCGGTCAGAGATGACGGCACCTATTTCAATATCAGTAAACAGCAGTTGTTCGATGGGCCTGCCTGTGACGTCGATCAGGCTGGACTTGAGTAACATGCCAGTGTTTTTCTCCAGCCAAAGCCTATACCCATAGCGAAATTTGTCGGTGGCTGAAATCACAATCACCTGGGCGTCCAGCTGAGCCACCCGATCTTCGCCTTCCAGCAAAAAATCATAGCTGCCAGAGGACAACTGAGAAACGTTGGACGGGATAGTGGGGAACAGGCGCTCAGCGATGCGGGTGTCTACCACTACTGACTGGATGTCGGGAAAAATACAGCGCACCGTATCGTTGTCCCGCAGAACTTCCCGCGGGCTGCCGTTGAGGGAGACCAGCCGCTCCTGCATACCGGCGTCGTTGACCCGGTGGTAAATTTTCAGGGCGTCAACCTGATCTTCGCGGATATAGACCAAGGTGCCACGGTAGGTCAGGTTGCTGACCGCACTGGCCATTCGTTCCAGCCACTGGTCCACGGTCTGGGCCGAGCTCAGCACCGGTGCCAGCAGCACCAGCGCCAACAGGCCTTTTGTGACAAGCCCACCCTGGGAGCCCTGCCGGAGGGCGATCATGGACTGACTCATTGGGCGCAGGTCCTCAGGGCCGGGCACTTTCCAGCTTGGGGTCTGCGGCGCTGTCATCCACCTCAGCATCATCTTGCAGGTTGGCCCGGGTGGACGAATCGCTCACCACATAAACCAGCGGCAGTCGGTGTCCCGCTGCAGAAACCTGGGTGTGACGAATCAGATACCGCTGCAAGGTTTGGTTTCCCGCGCCGGCGGCGGCCTGTTGGCCTACCGTTGATGGTGGCGCCGCCACGCGTCCCTCAAACTCGCCGGTGGGATCGTCAATCGTTTGACTGAGCAAGCCCTGGACCGGGGTGACCGCTGGCCCGGATAAATCAGGCTGCCAGGCATTGAAGGTTACAACAGCGACACTGGCCGCCACCGCCACTCCAGCCAACGGCTGCAGCCAGCGGCGCACACCTGTTGGACCAGTAGCGGCAACTGGGGAAATTTCTGCCGGCGAGGCTTCGTCAGCCAGAGCTGCTGAGACCCGTGCGGCAAAACCGTCCAGGGGGATATTCAGCGAGCCGCTGTGGTGATCCTGGATGACGCTACGCACCCGGTGATAACGCTCCCAGCGATCGCGCAAGGGCTGGTCATGGCCCAGCCTGCGGAGCAGAAACTGCGTTTGTTCCGGTTCCAACTCGCCGTCCATCAGACAGCACAACGATTCGCATAAGTCCCCTGACTGCTGCTTATCCATCTAGCTTAATCCTCTTTGCTATCAAGTAGCGGTGCCAACCGCTCGTCTATTGCCTCTCTGGCCCGAAAAATTCGCGACCTAACCGTACCGATGGGACATTCCATGGTGGCGGCTATCTCTTCATAGCTCATGCCTTCCATTTCCCGCAGCGTGATTGCGGTCCGCAGGTCTTCCGGCAAATCTTCTATCGCTGCAAATACGGTCTTCTCTATTTCGTCTTTCAGCAGTTCTCGCTCTGGGGTGTCCCGATCCTTCAGTCGGGTATCCAGATCAAACAGCTCCGCATCGCCAGGCTCAATATCACTGGATGGCGGGCGACGTGACTGGGCCACCAGGTGATTTTTGGCCGTATTAATGGCGATGCGGTACATCCAGGTGTAAAAGGCACTGTCACCGCGAAACCGGGCAATAGCGCGATAGGCCTTGATAAAGGCTTCCTGGGCCACGTCCTGGGTCTCGCTGGCGTCCTTTACGTAGCGTGATATGAGGTTGATGATCTTATGCTGATACTTAAGTACCAGCAGATCAAAGGCCTTCTTATCACCCTTCTGGACCCGCTCCACCAGTAGCTGGTCTACCTGTTTCTCGCCCATCCGGGCCAAACTCCTTGTCGGCATACCAGCAAACAGGAACGGCAATCCTGCGCCGTCCTGTTTACTAGACACCGATGTCATCTAATAGTTCGTTTATCAAGCGGCCCACTAGCCTGCGCCGCCGGCGCAACCATAGCATGGGACTTATGAGCCGTCGCCAAACGCCCTCAACCTCAACCAGGGCAGCGGGCGCCACAACTTGCGATAGAATCGCATTTACCCCTCTAAGACCTATTTAATGACAACTGACGCCAAGACCAAACTGATCGCCGGTGAGTTCCCGCAAATCCCGGGCATTCACTATTTCAATCATGCTGCGCTGGGCCCCTGGCCGCTGCGCACCCGGGAGGCCGTAAATCGCTTTGTCAGCCAGTGTGGCACCGACCTGCTACGCAACTGGCCCAGCTGGCATGCCACTGAACAGCAGCTGCGGCGCCGCATTGGCCGCGTGCTTGGCGCAGCCCAGGGGTCAGACGACATCAGCATGACTAAAAACACCAGCGAAGGTTTGTCCCTGATTGCCAGCGGCTTGGACTGGCAGCCAGGGGATCAGATTGTGACCCTGAAGGAAGAGTTCTCATCAAATCGCTGGCCATGGCAGCACTGCACAGCCGCCCAGGTGTCCGTCCGTGAGGTGCAACGAGACCTGCAGCAACCAGCCCATGAGGCCTTGATGGCTGCCTGCGGCCCGCGAACCCGGCTGATTGCCGCAAGCACCGTGCAATATGTCAGCGGTGAGGCCCTCAATCTAGCGGCCTTGAGTCAATTTTGTCGCCAGCGCAACATCCTGCTGGTGATTGATGCGATCCAAAGCCTGGGCGCAATGCCCCTGGACCTAAGCGCCACTCCCGTTGACGCGCTGGCCTGCGGCAGCCATAAATGGTTGTTGGCCGCTGAAGGTCTCGGGTTTCTGTACACCAGTCCTGCCCTGCGCGAACGCCTGAGCACCAGCCAGGCCGGCTGGCGGATGGTCAGCGAGCCGTTTCAGTTTCCGGCCCAGCCGCTGCCGCCAGCCCCAGATGGCCGGGTGTTGGAAGCCGGCACCCTCAACACCGTGGGGATGGTGGCACTGAACGCCAGCCTGTCACTGTATGAGGAGCTTGGCGCCGAGCTGGTCGAGGACCGGATCCGGCGCAACAGCGCCCGCCTTATTGAGACGGCATTGGCCAAGGGTATGACCCTGGCCACCCCAAAAGACCCTGACCGCCATGGCGGCATAGTCAGCCTTAAACTGGCCAGCGAAGAACATACCCGGCGGCTCTTTTCCCATCTGGGTGAGCAGGGCGCCGTGGCAACCATGCGGGG
>CAYGPO010000031.1:0-18185 GCA_964351665.1 uncultured Gammaproteobacteria bacterium
CGTTATTCCAGCTGCTTGATCACCGTCAGCACGGCGCTGCGGCTTTGGTCGATGTACTTAGTCAGTTCAAGGTCCGCCCTTTGCGCCGCCTCTCGGTCGTCACCCCGCAGCAGGCTGACATTCTCAGTCCACCGATCCACCAGCGCGTCCAGTGTCTGGGGTACAGGCTCGGGCAGCAGGGTGCTCAGGGTTTGGGCGGCTTTGATTTGGCCCCAGCCGTCGACCCAAAGCTCCACCCTGCGCTGACTGGGATAGACCATGGCGTTGACCACCGACTGCAGCTGCTCCAGATGATCGATGACCTCAAAGGACGCGTGGCGTAAATTGCGCTGACGTTCGGTGGTCTCGTTGCGCCAGGTGTTGTAGCTCAGGCTGCACACGGCAATGGTCAGGCTGATCAAGGCGACGGCATTGCGCTGGATTTGGGTGCCAATGCTAGGCCCCTTAGGGGCTGGAGACTCGGCCGGTTGGGAGGGAGTTGAGGAGTTCGCCATGGCGATGGGGTCCACTAAAGTGAGGGCAGCCTGGCGGGGTTCATTTTCCGGTGGTACGGCCCTTGGCGACTGCGGTTGCGATGGATATTATGCGCCCTTTCACCAGGAGGCGGCTCGTGACAGATCAACAGTGTAAGCGAATCTGCCTTTGGTCCGGGCCTCGCAACGTATCCACGGCTGTGCTCTACGCCTTCCACCAGCGGGGCGATACCCGGGCCGTTGATGAGCCCCTGTACGGCCATTACCTGCATCATTCCCAGGCCCCGCACCCCCACGCGCCGGAGCTGCGGGCGAAGTTAAACAACGATGGCGCGGCGGTGATCCGGGATCTGGTGCTGGGGCAGGTAGACCGGCCTATCTTGTTTCTGAAAATGATGGCCCACCACCTGCCAGGCCTTGACCCGTCCTTTCTGGATCAAACCACCGGAGTGATCTTGATCCGAGACCCACGGGAAGTGCTGGCAACCTTATCGATTCAAATTCCAAAGGCCACCATGGCGGACGCGGGATACGATCAGCAGGTCAGGCTGCTGCAACGTTTTCCGGACATGCCGGTGGTCGATGCCCGGGAACTGCTGCTTAACCCCAGGGCTGTGCTCCAGGAGCTGTGCCGGCGGATTGGAATCGCGTTTGACCCGGCCATGCTGAGCTGGCCCGCTGGGGAAAAGTCCTGCGACGGTCCCTGGGCGCCCCATTGGTATCACAACGTTCACCAATCCACCGGCTTTGCGCCCTATAGGCCGTCAGAAAAAGTGCTGCCGAAAAACCTTCAACCGCTGTTGGCCCAGTGCCAGCCGCTGTACCAAACTTTGCTGGAGCGGGCGATCCGCGCGCCGGCCACCGGAGACTTATCCAATGATTGACCGTGACCAACTGCTGCCCCATCTGGGCGATCCTCGCAATGCTGATATCTGGGTTCACGTGGGCGGCGAGCTGAAGCCCCGCCAGCAGGCCGGCGTGTCGGTGTTCGACAGCGTGGTCCAGGGCGGCGACGCGGTGTGGGAGGGTTTGCGAGTTTACGACGGTCGAATCTTCATGTTAGACGAGCATCTGGATCGGCTGCTGGATTCAGCCAAAGCCCTGGCCTTTGCCGGCATTCCTGATCGCCAATCGGTCAAACAGGCCATTTTTGACACCCTCAAAGCCAACCAGATGCGCGACGGTGCCCACATCCGTCTGACCCTCACCCGGGGCCAGAAAACCACCTCCGGAATGAGTCCGGCTTTTAACCTGTTTGGGCCCACCTTGATCGTGCTGGCCGAGTGGAAACTACCGGTTTATGACAACGCGGCGGGCATCCGGCTGATTACTTCAGCGATCCGGCGCAACACCTCCCAATGCCTGGATTCCAAGATCCATCACAATAATCTGCTGAATAATATTTTGGCTAAGATTCAGGCCAACGTGGCCGGGGTTGACGATGCCCTGATGCTGGACGTGGCGGGTTTCCTGTCGGAAACCAACGCCACCAACGTGTTTGTTGTCCACGGCGGCGAACTGCTTACCCCCCATGCCGACTCCTGTGTGCCTGGCATCACCCGTCGGCTGGTGATGGAGCTGGCGGCGGAGCTGGGTATTACCCTTCGTGAACGCAACGTATCTCTGACCGAGGCCCACGCCGCGGCAGAGATGTTCACCACCGGCACCATGGGCGAACTGTCGCCGGTCATTGAGCTCGATGGCCGAATCATTGGCAACGGCCAATGTGGCCCCATTACTGGCCGGCTGCAAAAGGCCTATGGGAAACGAACCGCCTCCATGGGCGAGCCGCTGCCCGCTGACTGAAAAGCGGAACCCGGCAGCAAAACCCGCTCCTGGGCTGGGCTATACTTAGGTCAGTCCTGAAGGAGGCGCAGGTCATGACACCCACTGGTTTAACCCGTAACCCAGCCCTGCTGCTGGCAATGGCAATAGGCCTTGTAGGCTGCTTTCAGCAGCCTACAAGACAAGAGCTGCTGGACGCCGATACGGCTCGCAGAGAGCAGTGCGACGACATGCTGAAGGAAATAGACGACAACAAAGACCGTCCGCTGATCCGCGCCACGCTGCAGGAAAACTACAACCAGACCTGCGTGTCCAATTATCCTGCGCCACCGGGTTGAGTGGCCTTTGGAACTGCCTTTCGCGCCGTCCTGTGAGCGCAATCAACAGCCGATCTGTGAGGCGCTAAGCCAGCATTTGACCCGTCCAGGATGGGTTTTAGAAGTGGCATCTGGCACCGGACAACACGGGGTATACATGGCAACCGCATTGCCTCATCTCACCTGGCAATGTTCCGATCTTGAGCCGGTGCTGGACGGCCTGGCGGCTCGCGTCAGCCAGGCAAGACTCGCCAATCTGCCGGCGCCTTTAGCTCTGGACATCAGTCAACAGCCCTGGCCGCCCATGGCGCCTGACGCGGTGTTTACCGCTAACCTGCTGCATATCGCCAGCTGGGACCAGGTGGTGGGGCTGTTCAGGGGTTGCTCAGGGCTGCTCAAGGGCGGTGGGCCTGTGATTATCTACGGACCGTTCAATGAAGACGGATTTACCTCCGAAGGCAATGTGCGCCTGGATGCCTGGGCCCGAGAAAGCTTTCCCGGCGGTGGTTTGAGGGAGTTGGCGGCCGTTGCTGAACTGGCCACCCAGGAGGGTTTTAGGGCGCCGCTGGTGGAACGCCTGCCGGCCAATAATTTGCTCTTGATCCTGGAGAAGGCGGCTTGACCCCAGGTGCTCTGATGGGGCTGATCTGGCTGTCCGTCAGCGGCCCCTGGGAATCCCAGGGCCCCACCGCCATCAGTGGTGGCCAGGTGGAAAACCTTGCAGGCTCTTTTGTTGCCGGTGCGGTCAATGCCCTGGCGCCCCACCCAACGGACCCCCAGGTGCTGTTTATTGGCAGCGTTAACGGCGGTATCTGGCGCAGCAGCAGCGCCACTGCCACGGTGCCCCAGTGGCAGCCGCTGACCGATGACCAACCCTCGCTTTCCATTGGCTCGCTGAATTTTGATCCCAGTGACGGCGCCCACCTGACCCTGGTGGCCAGCGTTGCCCGCAGTTCAGCCTTCAACACCGAAGGGGGCAGCCGCAGTGGTCTGCTGCGCAGCGTCGATGGTGGTGACAGCTGGACCCTGCTAGATGCCCTGGCTGGACGAAATCTGGTCGCTGTGGAAGCCCGGGGCGATCAGCTGGTGGCGGCCAGCAACGGCGGTGACACTGGCGGCTGTGAAGACCTGGGGCTGTTTGTCAGTAGCAATACCGGGCAGAGTTTCCAGCGGGTGGTCAACGGGATTCCCGGCGGCGTGATCGACGCACTGGCCCGTGACCCCGGCAACCCGGATGTGCTGTATGCCGCGGTCATTCTCGGCGGGCTTTGCACCAGCGGCGGTCTTAACGGCATTTATCGCAGCGGCGATTTTGGTCTTAGCTGGGAAAAAATCAGCCCGGGGGCAAACGCCCTGGCACTGGACCGGCTGCTGGAAGACCTACCCGGCACCCATGTGGAGATGGCCGTGGGGCCCACCGGTACGCTTTATGTGGCTGTAGTGCCGGGCACCAGTGGGCAATTGGAAGGGGTGTTTTTCACCCCCGATGGCGGCACGCGGTGGGTGGCCATGGACCTGCCCGGCAGCTTTGAACCGCAATTCCAGGGCATTCATCCCAGCCGCCAGGGTTTTGTTCATCTTTCCCTGGTCGCCGATCCCCTCAATGAAAATTTGATTTATGTGGGCGGCGATCGACAGCCCCAGTCAGACCTGGGCCAATTCCCCAACGCCATAGGCGCGATGGATTTCAGCGGGCGCCTGTTCCGCGGTGACATTACCCAGCCCGATGGGTTTCAGTGGGCGCCCATCACCCACGCTGGGACCTTTGCCGGTTCCGCGCCCCACGCCGACTCCCGGGAACTGGATTTCGACGCCGCCGGACAGCTGCTGGACGCCAACGATGGCGGGGTCTATCGCCAGTCATCTTCCGCCTCATTTTTTGGTGACTGGTTTTCGGTCAACGGAAATCTACAGATTACCGAGACCCACAGCGGCAGTCTGGATCCCAGTAGCGGCGTGGTGCTGGGCGGCAATCAGGATACCGGCTCCACCGAGCAGTCAGCGCCGGGTTCCCTGGAGTGGATTTCCGTTAACACCGGCGACGGCGGTGATGTGGCGGTGGCAGATCTGGGCGGCCGTTCTCTGCGTTACCACAGCTTCGGATTTTTCGCCCGGGCCACCCGCAGCCTGCACAGCGCGGATAACGTGCTTGAGTCACGAATGATGCTGGCGTTGGCCCCCATCGACGATAGCCCGGCCCTTCAGGCGCAGTTTCTGACCCCCTTGGCGGTCAACATTGCTGACCCCAACTCCCTTGCCATCGGCGGCGCCAACGGGCTGTTTTTGTCCCAGGATCAGGGTGATACGGTGCAGCAGGTGTTGGCTGATGTCGCGGTTAACGGGTTGTTGGGCAATTCGCTGATCTACGGCTGGCCAGGGCGACCTCAGGCCATCGCCGTGGCTGGCTGCAGCCCCCTGTGCGACGGCAGCAGTACCGGTCAGATCTGGCAACGAGGGTCACTGGAAGAGGAGTTTTCGGTGGTGTTTACCGGCAGCGATTCCATCGGAATCCCCGCCATCACCCGGGGGCCAGGCAGCAGCAGCCTATTTGTGCTGGAGCGTACCCGGGTGCTGGGTCTGTTGCCCTCTGGCCAGACCGTCAATGAGCTTACGGGAAACCTGCTAGATCTGAATCCGGGTCGGCTGCGCAGCTTGCTATGGCTGGGCGACGAATTTGACAGCGGCCTGCTGGTGGGGGCCGATCGTGGCGTTTTCGTGGCCTTTGAATCCGGGGGTTATTTGCGTTGGATTCCCCTGGACGACAGTCTGCCCAACGCGCCGGTGCTGGATCTGGACTATGTTGAGGCCCAGGGACGAGTGCTTGCCACCACCCTTGGGCGCGGCAGTTTTGTGTTAACGGGATTTCCCCAACGACTACCGCGGCTGTTCGTCAGTGGATTTGAGTAGCGGTGTTACCGTGTTCAGGTAAGGCGATGGGCCGATTTGTTAGCATGGTCTTAGGCACGCTGAGTTAAACGCTGGTCCAATTAGGCCCCTTAGGAGAGTTCGTCATGAAGATATGCCAAAGCCCCGCCGCCATTTTTTGTCTGATCCTTTGCAGCTCTGCCATGACTTCGCCTTGGGCTCAGTCCGATGGCGCACCAGATGTCACAAAACTCCCACTCCAGGCTGCCAATGACCGCGATCCTGCGCCCTTTATGCTCAACGACCAGACTCGCAAGCTGTTAAACCGCTCCGGCACATACCTGGAAGACCTGGGCGGGGGCAGAATGGGGCTGCAGACCGGCGGTGGCCATAAGCACGTGCTGCTGGCCCGGGTGGGCGCCGGCGGCAAGGTTGAGACCTATTGCACCGACAGTATTCACTCCGCCCAAAATTGGGCCCAGGCGGCAGAGGCTGGTGAGGTGCAGAAATGAGTCCCCTGCCACTAGCGAAATGCTGCTGGGCGCTGGCACTGTGGGCGGCGGTGGATCAAGCCCACAGCGCCAATATCCAGTTCCAGTTCAATCAGGGCTTTGATGACCCAAGCCCGGTGGCTCCGGTGTCTGGCAATTCGGGTACTACCCTGGGGCAGCAGCGCCAGATTCTGTTTCAAGCCGCCGCTCAGGTCTGGGCCGACCTGATCGACAGTCCAGTGACCATTGTCATCGCCGCCGAATTTATCGACCTGGAGTGCACCGCCAACGGCGCGGTTTTGGGGGCCGCGGGCCCCGCCCAGTTTGCCCTCAATAACAGTCTGATGGGTGGCGCGGTCTTATATCCCAGTGCATTGGAAGACGCCTTAATTGGCAGTGATTTGGATCCCGGTCAGCCGGACATCATCACCCAATTCAACGCCCTGCTGGACGCCGGCAACTGCGGACCCTTCGCGGGCTTTTACTACGGACTGGATAACAACGTAGGGGCGAACCAGTCGGCGCTGTTTTCCACGGTGCTGCATGAAATCGCCCACGGGCTGGGGTTTTCTTCGTTGATTGGTGCCGACGGTGATCTGCCCCCCGACGGTCCAGACGACTTCCCCGGGGTGTTTGATCTGCTGTTGTTTGACGTGGATGACGACCAGTTTCTGGTGTCCCCACAAAGCTCCGACCAGGACCGAAGTGAATCCGTGCTGGATGATCCCAATTTGGTCTGGGATGGCGCTAACGTGACCAATGCCCTGGCCGGTCGAGTGGTCTCCGGCATCAACGACAACAGTATCAGGATGCACGCGCCGCCTACTTTTGCCCAGGGCTCATCGGTGTCCCATTTCAGCACTGACGCATTCCCCAATCTGTTGATGGAGCCAAATCTGAACGTTGGGCTTGATCCCGGTGCAACGGATCTCACTCCGTTTTTATTCCAGGATTTGGGTTATACGGTGACCTTTCCCGCGGACGGTGTGATTTTTGTTTCGGGATTTGAAGACGGGCAATAGTGGCACAAATGCTTCCTTGCTCGGGCAAATCCGTGCCGGACCTTCGGTTTTCTGAGGCCCCAATCACGGTTTTCCCGGGAATAATGTAAGAGCATTTATCCATATATTCGGCCGCAGGAAGCGACCCAATGGGGAAATGGACATCTACATGTCTGGCGCTGGGCCTGATCGGCGTTGCCAGCGCGGGCCACGCTCAACAGCTGACCTTTGACCATCAGCCGACCTTTCTGCAAACCATTAACGCCCCACAAAGCCCGGTGGTTGCTCAGAGTCTGAAGCTCAATCCCTCCGAACGCTCGATCCTGGAAGCCGCCGCCGTGGGTGAATCGATTGATATGCCCGCTCTCACCCTGGGGCTGGCAAAAGGTGCTCCCATGCAGTTCAGGCGTATTGCTATCCGCGCGCCTGGGGCCCGGGTATGGGTGGACGACGGCATCCGCGCAACCCCGCTTGGGCCAAGTGACCGTCGATTTTTTCTGGCTCACAGCGCCACCGGCGGGGCCAGCTTCTCCTACGATACCAAGACCGGCCGCGCCCACGGCCTGCTGGTGGACGGCGGCACCAGCTACCAGCTCGATGGCAAGGCGGATACCGATGGTGGGCTGACCCTAAATCTGGCCAGTCTGCAGCAGGCCCGCAGCAACGCCGGTTTTGCCTGCGGCCAGGATGACACCCACCAGCCGGAATTTCGGGCCGCCGATATTGATCTCAAGGCGGTGCCAGGTCTGCAATCTGCTCTATACCTTGGCGTGCCCAGCATGCGGGCGGCTCGCAAGGGCGGGGGCCAGGTGCTGTATCAGGCGGTGGTTGCGGTGGACACGGACAACGAGCTGCTGTTCAACAAATTCAGCAACAACACCGGTAACGCCAGGGACTGGATTGAAGACATGTTTGTCGCCATGAATGCCTTTTATGAGCCGGATCTGGGACTGCGTCTGTTGTTGGGGGATCTGCGTCTGCGGGTGGATAACTCGCCGTCAGGCGGGCCAGATTTCAACAACGACCCGGAAGATTTTAACGACGGTTTGTCCCAGTTCCGCAGTTACTTTCAGAACAACCGCAATGGGGTTTCGCGGAATTTTGCCGCGCTACTTTCAGGCAAAGATATTTCTTCTAATTCTTTCAGCGGCGTAGCCTATGTCGGGGCCTACTGCAGCAGCTTCAGCTATTCCATCAATCGAATCGGCAGCGCGGGGTTTATTTCACCGGCTTTTATAGCAGGTGGCGTTGGGCATGAACTGGGCCATAATCTGGGCTCATCCCATACCCATTGCGAGAGTCTGAGGGCCGGCGGCGGCTTTGTTGATGAATGCTACTCGGGAGACCGGGGCGGCTGTTATGAAGGGCCTACCTCCTGTCCCTCCAACGCCGATGGCAGTCTGATGAGCTACTGCCACGCCGGCGCCGACGGTTTCGACGGCAGTGGTCCCGCGGTGGGCACCAGTGAACGCTGTAACGTCAGCGACTACTTCCATCCGCTGATTATCGGCAAGCTGGATAACCGAATTGCCGCCAACAATCCATCCTGCATTGCCGACTTCTCGGTTCCAGACCTGCTGTTTGGATCGAGTTTTGAGTGATCGGGCCCAGTGGGTAACAAAATGGAAAGCGATTAGGTAAGATCTGGGTCTTGTAGTTGAAGCCTGATTTTCGGAACCCCTTCGTTGAGAGCCAACTCCTCTACCGATGACCCGTCAGCGGCCGGTGAGCTGACTGGAACCAGTGTTCGCAGCGTGCTAACCCGCGCTGTCGCCCACTTCGGCCTGATATCTGTCATGGCGCTGATTCCGGTTATGGATTTGGGTAAGCCAGATCCGTCTAACCACAATCTGTTGTTTACCGAGACCTCAATGGTAGAGCTCAGCCAACTGCTGCTGTTGGCGGCCTCCTTGGCGGCGGCGTGCAGTCTGTGGGTCTGGGACTCAACCCGAGCATTGGGGGCTTTTTTGGCCGCCCTGTTGGCGGCTGCCCTGGTGCGGGAACTGGACTATTTTCTCGATGGCCTGCTGTTTGACGGTGCCTGGCAGATTGTCATGACGCTGCTGGTGATCGCAAACGTCAGAGTTGTCTGGCCCCAGCGCGCAGCGCTATACGCGGACTTTAATCGGTTGGTACACCATTTTAGCTTTGGCCTGATGTTTGCCGGCGCCGCCACAGTGCTGGGGTTTTCCCGGATCTTTGGCCGCAGCGAGTTCTGGGAGGCACTGTTGGGCAATGCCTATGACCGCTCGGTGAAAAATCTGGCAGAAGAGAGTGTTGAGCTGCTGGGCTACAGTATTTTGGCGGTGGGTGTTGCCGAATGTGCGCTGGCGTTCAGAGCAGTTACCGAGCAGGGTTCATGAGTTTTGCCTTCGCCATAGACCCAACTCAGCCGCCGGCGGATTTTTATCGGCAGCTTGGCGAGGCAGCTCAGGCCATACTGGGGGGCGAGGGGGATCGTGTTGCTAACGCGGCCAACCTCAGCGCGCTGATTTTTTCCCAGGTGCCAGACTTAAATTGGGCCGGCTTTTATTTTTTTGATGGCACCGAACTGGTGGTTGGCCCCTTCCAGGGATTACCGGCCTGCGTGCGAATCGGTCTTGGCCGGGGCGTTTGCGGCACTGCTGCCGCCCAGCGCCGGATTGTCCGGGTGGACGACGTAGAGACCTTTCCTGGCCATATCGCCTGCGACGGCGCCAGCCGTTCAGAGCTGGTCATTCCTCTGCTAAAAAACGACCAGCTGCTTGGGGTGTTGGATTTGGATAGCCCAAGTCCCGGACGTTTCAGCCCGGCGGATGAAGCGGGGGTGGCGGCGCTGGCGGCCCTGTGGGTGGCTGCTGTTTAATCAGCATCTGATGACTTCCAGTCAGGCTTAACAAAACACCCACTAAGTTCAGTCAGAGCCTAGCCCGAAGCGCTGGCCAACTTTGCCTGCGCCGGGCTGCAGAGGTTGGTCTGGATGGGCATCAAGGCTAAGGATTAGCAGGTCGCCGGGGCACAGGGATTGACCCTGTCCGCTGAGCACCGTGGCCAGATCAGACAAGCCCGGATTATGCCCCACCAACACCGTGCATCCCCAGCCGTGGTTTTCCAGCACCCGCAGCAGCTCGCCGGCGGTGGCCTCGTAAATATCGTCGATAAACACCGGATCAGGCCCGTCGGGTAAGGCTAATGCCGCGGTTTGGCGGGTGCGAACCGCCGGCGATACCAAAAGCCGGTCTATGCAGGGCAGTTGCTGGCTAAGTTGGCGGCCCCGAGCCAGCGCCGCCTGTTCACCCGCTGTGGTCAGGGATCGCTCCCGATCACTGCCGCAGCTGTCAAAATGGGCCTGAGCATGGCGCAGGATAACCAGAGTATGCAGCAACGCCTGGGGCGAGCGCCCCGCCGCAGCGGGTGAATTGTCGGAGTTCATGCTCAGTCTCAGTTGGGCGGCGTCGCCTGTTGCAGGGGAAGGTTGCTGCGATTCCACTGAATATTGACCTGATCGTTGATCTGAACGTCCAGGGAGTCCAGCAGCGCGCTGCCGTCGCTGTTGAGGGTGCGCTGAATAGAGCCCCCGTTCAGAATGCTGACCGGGGTCCAGGTACAGCCCGGGCAGTGGGCCTTGAAGCTGGCAAGGTCGGCGCTGCCCTGGCTGGTAAGCACCGTACCGTCGGAGCTCACCACCACCCAGCGTGGCTCGCCTTGCGTGTCGTAAAAGTACACCGCGCTGAATTCCTGTTCGCCCTGGCGGTGGGTGCCAATGCCCCAGCCGCTTTCGTCAGCATTGAAATACTGGTCGGTAATCACCGGATCCACGTCAGCGGTGCTGCTTAAGTCAAAAAACGCAATCAGCTCGCCGTTGCTCTCGCCATTGAGGGTGTAGGTCATGACTGCCTGAGACTCGTTGATGAAGCTGAAGCGGGCGCTGCCAGCAATGGTGCTGGTGGGAGGGGTCTGGCGGATGTCGCCATCAAGTTTGAAGCGCAAGATGCCCGCCTCCACGGTGTTGTTTTGCAGCGCCTGGCTGGCATCCAGGGAGGTCACGTAGTACCACAGGGGAGATCGGTCAGGTTCTGCGGTGTACCAGGCGGAATACAGACTGTCGCCGTTGAAGTGCAAATCCATCCCGTTGCCCGGGCGCAGCGGGTTGAACCAAAAGCCCTGGCGAGGGCTGACCGCTGATACCGAGGTGTTCCGGCAGCTGGTTACCACGTTGCAGTCCGCAGGGACCTGGCCGGTGACCGCTGAGGTGCTGGGGGTGGCGGAGAAACCCGCGCTATGGGCGGCGCCGAGATAGTCAACGGCAAAGCTGTCAGAGCAGGCAAAGGATTCGTTCAGTTGAACTCGCAGGTCTACCTGGGTGCTGCCACCGCTGCCCACCGAGCCCAGCGCCAGGGCGCTGCTCAGCAGGCTGATGTCGCCGGATAAACCCGGGCTGTCTGAGGCTGGATGGAAAAAGCACACAGCGCTGTTGTCAGGCACAGAGTTACTGGTATCGCAGGCGTAGGTGAGGCTGTCCGCGTTGCCCGTGGTCAGGTTGGGCCGGCCCTGTATGCCCACGGTTTGTGAGGTGCCGTTGCGCTCATTGCCCGGGCCATACTGATAGACAATCTGGTTGGTGCCCTCATACAAAATTGCCTGAAAGTTGAAGTTGAGCCCCGCCGTGCTGTTGAAAAAGCCGTCAGCATTCCACTGGAAAATGTCGCAGCCGGCGCTGCCGGCAGATTCACCCGGCCGTGGGCAGGAGGGAAAGTATTGGTGATACACCGCGTTGGTAATGACGTCGTCGTGAAGGGGATAAATTCGGCCGGTATTGCCGGCGCTGCTGGGCAGCGGACAATCGTTGCTGAAATCGCCGCCGTTGTCCCCGGTATTGGTGGACAGATAGCCGTTGGTGGACACTACCACCTGGGACAAACTTTGGCCGTAGAAGTCGAAACTGCCGGGGCCCAGGTCTACCCGTGCAAAGCCGTCATCCAGGGCCGGTGCCTGGCTGGCATCTGAGGCCGTAAAGCTGAGCTCAGTGCCGCTGGCGGAAATATCCTGAAAATTGAACGAACAGCTGGGCTCCTGGCTATCGGAAAAGGTGTAGCCAAAGGTGTCTGGGCCGCCCAGGCGCTTATTGGCGGCGGCGGATGCCCCAGCGGCGCTGAAAGCGGCAAAGGTATCAGTGGGCGAGGTGCTGCCGCTGTTGCTTAAGGTTATTGGGTAAGACCAGATTTCGCCGGGGTCAATATTGGCGTCGTTGTCGCCGCATTCCTGCACCGGTGTCGCAACGTTAGACAGTTCCAAGGCCGGCGCCTCTACCACTAAGCCAAAGTTAGAGGTGATGGGACAGCCGGTGGCGTCGGTGACGGTCAGCACAACGTTGCCGCTAAAGCTCTGGTGATAAATCGCTTGGGTAGTCGCCTCAACGCTGTCCGGATTCCCGTCGCCGTCCAGATCCCACTCAATGCTGTAGGGGGTCTGGCCGCCGCTTAACGAGGCGCTGAAGTCTACCGGCTCGCCAACCCGGGCCAGGCTGCCTTTGCTGCTTTGGATGGAGACCGTGGCACCTTCACAGCCGTTTTGACCGTCCAGGGTGATCGCATTGGTGCCGGCCGGGTCCAGCCAGTCCCTCAGCCGACTGGTAGGGCTGCCGCCGCCCTCCCAGCTCACTTCAATCAGGCCGTAATAGTCAAAGCCTTCCTCAGCGCCGGGGCACGAAAATATCGCGCCGCCGGTGAGCTGGCCAACGATACGGTTGTTCTGATCAAACAGCCCCGAGCCCGATGAACCGCCTTCGGTAATGCCTTCGTCCCAGCGCCGGACCTCAAAATGGGTGTCAGGTGCCCAGCCCACTGCCGGGTTGCTGCTGGTGGCGTTGGTGACCGGGTCGTTTTCGATGGAAATGCGTTTTTCATCCACTCCCGGGTGATGGACGCTGTAGGCCGAATCCAGGGGATTACCGCTGCGATCCCAGCCTGAGTAAAAGGCGTTGTAGCTTAGCGGCACGGCGCTGTTGAGCCGCAGCAGGGTGAAATCTGAGGGGGTGTAGGTCGCCACCAGGCTGGCGCCGGTGAGCACATCGTTGAAGTCAGAGCGGGGTAAGGCTATGCCGCTGGCGTCACCCTGGCGACATTCGCTACTTTCATAGTTGAAATAAAATACCAGATTCTGAGCCACCGAGCTGTTAATGCCGCAGTGGTCGGCGGTGAGCACATAGGGTGTGCCATCGCCGGCGGTGTTGTTAATCAGGGAGCCGGTGCACAGTTCGATGCTCTGGCCCTCGGTGAAGGCCATCACTGAGCGAATCTGGTTTCTGAACGGCGCGCCCTGGGGGCAGGCCACATCCACATTGCAGGACAGGGATTTGTTCAGTGAGAAAGGGTCTTCGGTGAAGAACCGGTAGCCGTAGTTCACCTGGGTCAGGGTCAGACTGACGTGGTTGCGCAGCTGGGCCGGAACAAACAGTTCCAGCACCGCATCCGGTCCCGGCACCACCGGGGTCCAGAAGGTCTTGCCCGGGGTATTGTTCTGGTCGGTAAAGGGGCCACGAACCTGCTGCTTGTTGCTGTCATACACGTGCAGCGCGGCACCGTTGGGCAGGAAAAAGTCTTCGAAGCCAAAGTCCAGCGAAGAGGCGCCCGCCGCGTTCACTTGCATGCGCCAGATCCAGTCCCCGGCTTTAGTCTGGTGCCACGAGCCGACGCTGGCCTGACCGTTTTTCACAGAGGCATTAGCGATGGGGCGGGCCACGCCATATTTGATCGGCTTGCCGTTCTTGGCCCGGCTGAGGTCGGCATCAAGCAATTTGCCGACGGATTCACCCTTCAGGGTGATCTGGTCTGAGCTCTTCAGCGGAGGTAAATTTTCAGCAGGCCTGATGGCTGCGGTGGAACTCATTGCGCAAAGAGCCAGCATGGCCCCGATTACCATTGAACGTCGCATGGACAATGCCTCAATAAGGGATAGCCTAATGATATACGTAAATGGTCAAAATTCCGTTGTGAAACGGGTTTTGCACGAACCGGGGGTTAGCGCTGGCGGGCAAACCGGTAGCCAGCAAACTGAAACTGCTGGGTGAGGGGGTCGTACCTCAAGCGTTCACCCAGGCCGGTTCCGAGGCCGGGGATGTAGTAATCGTTGGCAGCGGGGCCAGCAACAAAGGGAATTTTAGGCTTCAGAGAGATAAACACCGGCAGCTTGTATTCGCCGTACAAACGCCCGTCGCGAACCTCCAGCTCAACGTTCTTGAGTTTCAGCCGCTCGGAAAAGAAGTCCGGGTTGACGATGTTATAGCGTCCGGCCTGGGGCAATTCGGCGCCGCTGGGGCGGGTCTGGATGTCCGGCAGGGCGGTGCCAAACAGAAAGCTTTGACCCTGGTAGCGGGCTAAAATTACTTCCCGGTCGGCCAGCCGCACCGGCCTCACCAAAATTTCTTCCATAATGCTGAACTGCACGTCCATCACGCCCAGCAGCCGATAGGCCAGCTCATACCAGCCGTCGTCCCGGGCGTTGGCGCGAAACGACCGACCCATCATGGTCATTTTGTAGCGCTGGGGATCGCCCTCAAACTCCACCAGGCCCACCGGCGTTACGTAGCGATCCAGCATCACTGATGGATTAGCATTGTCGGGCAGGGAAACTACCTCCGGCAGCGCCGTGAGCTCTCGATCCGGCGGCGAAATCCCCGCTTCCGCCAATAGCCACTGGTCTAAAATTCGCCGGGATTCGTCCACCACAAAATCGATACCGTTGGCGGAGTTAGCCACCAGCGCCAAGCCCATATCGTGATCGGGCAGCAGCACAATATTGGCCCGGAACTGCAGGGTGTTGGCGTTAACCCGCCAGACTCTGTCAACGGCGAAACCCTCGGTATTGGTGAGCTGCCAGCCCAACCCGGATCGGTTGTCCAGATCCAGGGGCACGCTGCGATTTTGCTGCAGCCCCATTTCCTGGCGCGCGGCCTGGGACAGCACCGGCGATTCGCTGTTGCTTAAAAAAAAGCTCAGCAGTTTTCCAAGATCACCGATGCTGCCCCGCAGCCCCAGGGCTGGCAGGTTGCTGGCATACACATCGGGCTGTGGACGGCTTTTTTTATCGTGCCCCCGGGAATCGTCTGGGTGGGGGCCGAAGCCGCTTTGGCTCATGCCCAGGGGGGCCAGTATGTTACTGCTGATATAGGCCGGATAAGGTTGTTGACTGCGCTGCTCAATCACATGGCCCAGCACCCCATAGGCCAGGTTTGAGTAGGCGTAAATCTGCCCCGGTGGACTGGCCAGGTAAAGTTCCGGCAGGGCCGGCGCAGCGTCCGGCGGACTGTCTTGGTAAAATCCTGCCAGCACGTTGCTGGGCAGGCCGCTGTGATGGCTTAACAGCTGGCGCAGCTTGGGCCCGCTGGCGCCGGAAAACCGGGAGGAGACCTTGAGGCCGGGTAATATCTCCGTTAGCGGCGTATCCAGTCCGATATTCTGGCCCAGCTGCTGGCGTTCGGCCTGCTGCATCACCGCCATGGCGGTGACAATCTTGCTGAAGTTGGCAAAGGGAAAGCGGGTGGATGGGGTAAAGGGGGTTTTGGCTTTACGGTCGGCGTGACCCAGAGCCACGATCTTGACCACACCATCGCCGTTGACCATGACCAGGGCAGCGCCGGCGATACGCTCACTGCGAACCGCGTCAGCCAGGCTTTGGTCCAGCCCTGACATCCAGCCAGCCGGTCTCCTCTCCGTTGCATGGGATGGGGTTACACTTAACAGCACCAGCAGAACTGCTAGGCAAAGCCGTGGACAAAACTGCATAGCCATTATCATAGTGCAACTGGCTGTGAAGGTCTTGCAGTTAAGCCCTGCCGCCGCTGCCCCGCCGACTGAAAGGTATCCAATGGCAGATGCGGCGGCGGGCCGTGGCCCACTAGCATCATAGGCCGATTTTTGTGGAGCATAAATAGTGATGATTATCAGCACATTGGCATTGGGATTAGCCCTTCAAGCGGCCCCTACTCCAACACTCAGCAGCGTTGTGGCAGGCATAGAGCAGCGCATTAAGCGTGGCGATATCCGCGGGGCGGTGCTGGGCACCCAGGCTGGGGAGCAAACCCAAGTGACGGGTTTTGGGCAGGTGAGCCGCAAAAATTCGAGCCTGCCCGGCCCCGACACACTGTTTGAAATCGGCTCCATTACGAAGGTTTTTACCTCGCTGCTGGCTCAGCAGCAGGTGTCGGCCCAGCGGGCCTCCTGGGATGAAGCCATCAGCCTGAGAATCAAGACCCCTTTTGCTGACCCCCGGGTGGCAGCGATTACCTGGCGCGAACTGGCGACCCACACCTCGGGCCTGCCCCGCCTGCCTGATAATATGCCGGCAGCAGATCCCCTGGATCCTTATGCGGGTTACCATCGTGGGCTGCTGGAGGCCTTTGTCACAAGCTATCAGCCCGAAGCGCTGGATAAGCGCTACGCCTATTCCAATCTCGGTGCTGGACTGTTGGGGGAACTTGCGGCAGAGGCGGCGGGCTTAAGTTATGCCCAGGCCCTGCAGCGGGACGTATTCCAACCTCTGGGCATGTCTGACACCCAGCTGACGCCAGACCGGCAGCAGCTGGAGCGCATGGCCCAGGGCTTTAGTCAGGGGGCTGACATGCCGCGCTGGACCGGCTTTGATGCTTTGGCTGGGGCTGGCGGGGTGGTGTCCAGCGTGTCAGACCTGCTGCGCTTTGCCCGGCTTACCCTCAATCCTGAACAGGCAGGCGCTATGGCTGAGACCTTGGAGGCGGTGCTTCAACCCCAGGGTGACGGTGCTACGGGCCTGGGTTGGCACCGAAAGATCAGCGCCGACGGCACGCCGCTGGTGTGGCATAACGGCGGCACTGGTGGATACGCCAGCGCAATGGTGCTCAATCCCGCCAGCGGCCAGGCGGTGGTGCTGCTGTCAGCCTCAACGGATTATGACGGCATCACCGCTTTGGCCTTTGAGCAGATGGCCGGTGAATCGTCAGCTAGCGCCGGCAAGCCGGATCTGAGCCTTTACCAGGGCGCCTTCGAAGCGGCGCCGGGGATGGTGCTGACCTTCTACGTCCAGGATCAGCAGTTGTTTGGCCAGGCCACCGGCCAGGGCGCCTTTCCGCTGACCCCGGCCCAGCAGCACCAGTTCACCTTTGCCCCGGCCAATATTACCGTGACCTTCGATGACTTTATTGAAGGCAGCGCTCAGCTGATGGTGCTTAAGCAGGCCGGGACCACAACCCGGGCGCCCCGGGTCTCCGACGACAAAGGGGTCAAACAACGCCAAACTATCTCAGTGCCTGAGTCGGCTCTGGCAGGGCTGGCGGGGGTTTATGAATTGGCCCCGTCGGTGTCGATTACCGTGGAGCAGCGTGAGGGTCAGCTGTTCGCCCAGTTGACGGGACAATCCGCGTTTCCCGTATTTGGCTTTGCGCCGGATCAATTTTTTTACAAGGTGGTGGACGCTGAGCTGCACTTTGAACGCGATGACCAGGGGGCTATCAGCGGTGTGACTTTGGTCCAGGGCGGGCGCCAGTTTGCGCCGAGAAAACCCTGATCAGCCCCTGATGGTCCGAACAATAGTCAGTCGGCTGCCCCTGCTTGCAACGGCCAGGAGCGAGGCTGCTTGATGAAGCGGACGCTGAGGTCAGCATTTTTACTCTGGGGCCTGCTGCTGGATTTGCTGTGGGCAATGGCGGCTGGGGCAAGCCCGGTTATCGACGGACAATTTGACGATTGGGGCGACTCTGTCGCCGGTATCAGCCGGGTCGATGAGCCCACCGGTGATGCAGATATTGCGGTGGACCTGCTGCCACTGGCCTTCCGGCTGGACCAACACGGGCTTTGGCTGCAGATCAACGCCAGCGCACCGGCCAATATCGCCCAGGGCCGCCGAACGTTGAGTTTGCTGATCGATCACCAGCCCGGTGGCGCCCACTACCGGGGCAGCGAGGGGGTTGAACAGGTGCTGGAGTATTCTCCGCCCCAGCAGCTGGGCCGCTATGGCTTTCGCGCCATGACCCATGAGACGGGCAGCTGGCAATCCTTAAAAGATCGTCCCGGCTATCTGCGCAGTGCGCCCACCATCAGCTCAAATCGCTATGAAATCTTGGTTTCCATGTCCGAGCTTTCCAGTGCCAGCCGGGTCCGCGTTATGCTGTTCGATGACCATCACCAGGACGCTAGCCCCTGGTTTAGCCTGGGCCAACGCCAGCTTTCTGAGCCGGCGGTTAGACCTGCCCTGGATCGTTATTTCCCGTCCGATGGCCCGTCCGATGGCCCGTCCGATGGC
>CAYGPO010000031.1:18285-37294 GCA_964351665.1 uncultured Gammaproteobacteria bacterium
CCCGTCCGATGGCCCGTCCGATGGCCCGTCCGATGGCGAGTCTGATGGCCAGGCCGGTCTGCGGGTCATGGTCTGGAATACCGGCGGTGAACGCACCACCCATCAACCCGAGGGGTTTGCCGCGCTGGTGGCGGCCATCAATCCTGATCTGGCGTTGCTGGATGAAGTTTGGCCTACCCAGCAGGCGGGGTTTCTTAAGACCTTGCCCCATCAGTCAATGGGTAGCAGTGGCGGCCGCCAGCGCGGCCTGATTCTCAGTCGCTGGCCCCTGCAGCCGGCCAAGGCATTTGCGCGACTGGACTATCCGCCGGACACAGCCGAGCTGATTCGTCGGGAAGGGTCTGAGTTTATGCGCAAAGACCTGATAAACCTGCAACACGATGGGGTTGCGGCAAACGGCGCGATTGTGGAACGTGATGGGCACCGGATTTTGCTGGTGGCGCTGGACCTGCAGTGCTGCGGCGACGGCGACAACAGCGTGCAGGATCGCCTGCGGGAGATTCAGGTCCGGCGGATCGCTCAGGCCATAGAGCAGGTTCGGTTATCCCAGCCCTTTGACCAACTGCTAATTGGAGGAGATTTTAATCTGGTGGGCTCTGCCAGACCTCTTGAGCTGTTGGTCAACGCCGCGGTGCCGGCGCTGAGCATTGCCCAGGTCCTGCAGCCTGATGGTTTGTCCAACGTTACCTGGATTCGAGACAAGGACGTGTTCCCACCCGGCAGGCTGGACTATCTGCTGTTCAGCGAGGCCCTGGTCCAGCGCGCTGGGGTTGTGTTCAATCCCCAGGTGATGACTGACCGCCAGCTGCGTCGCTTTTCTCTGCAGCGCGACGCCACGGACCGCATGTCCGGTCACCAGCCTCTGGTGGTGGATCTAGGCTTCCAATTGCGTTGAGGTGGGCTACCAGGGCAGGGCGTCCAGATCCACGTTGCCGCCGCTTAGTACAATTCCCACCCGACGACCGGCAAACCGTTCTGCGTTGCCAAGCACTGCGGCCAAAGCGATGGCCGAGGAAGGTTCAACCACCAGCTTCAGGGTCGTCATGATCTGCCGCATTGCGCTCACCGAGGCTGGGTCTTCAACGGCTATCACGCCGGCACAGTGTCGCCGGATCAGGGCGAAGTTGAGCAATCCGACTTTCGCTCGAAGGCCGTCACAAAGGGTGTCTGGGGTGTGATCATCAACAATTTTTCCCAGCTTAAGTGAGCGAAAGGTGTCATCGGCGCCCGCCGGCTCCGCGCCTATGACCTCGGTGGCAGGCCGCTTATGGGCTGCCCACAACGCGCATCCGCTGAGCATGCCGCCGCCGCCCATGGGCGTGATGATGACGTCCAGATCCGGCACCTGCTCCAGCAACTCCAGGGCGATGGTGCCCTGGCCGGCAATGATGCGGGGGTCGTCATAGGGCGGTACCGCGCCGGCGCCGGTCTCCTGGACCACCTGGGCCAGGCCGGACTCTCTGGCTTCTTGGGTGGGCTCACATTCGATGACCTGTCCGCCATAGCGTTTGATGTTGGCGACCTTGCTGGCCACTGCACCCCTGGGCACCACCACATGGCAGTCGATGCCACTCGCCTGGGCGGCACAGGCTAGCGCCGCGCCGTGGTTCCCCGAGGAGTGGGTGGCCACGCCCATGGGGGCTTTGGTCAAGGACAACGAGGCCACCGCATTGGCCGCACCACGAATTTTGAAGGCGCCGGTGCGCTGGAGGTTTTCGCACTTGAAATACAGCTGGGCTCCGGATTGCTGATCCAAAGTCCGGCTGGTCATCACTGGGGTTCGGTGGGCCAGTTTTGCAATGCGGGTGACGGCCCGCTTTACCGAGTCGGCATTCAGGCCAATTTCACTTCCTGAAGGTTGCGTCATGGCCACAACCTTACCGCGCTTTGGGCAACGACTCAAAGTCCCAGGGCATAACGTTAGCTGTGGCTCAGTGAGAAGGCCGGGCGGGGCCAAGCTTGCCCTGATTCGGGCGGCTAACAGGGCGATCTCTGACGGCTCACAGGGGCCTGGTCTGAGTCCGTTGATCCAGCAAGCGGTTTGGATTGAAGGTAGAATGGCATCCCCATTGTTATGCTCATATGCGCTCTAGCGCGGATCGACAAACATGCCTGAACAAACTGCCATACGACGCGCCGACTACTGCCCGCCAGATTTTCTCATCAAACAAGTGGACCTTAACGTGCTGGTCGGCCCCGAAAACTGTGTCATCCGATCAACTCTTACGGTCCAGCGCCAGGTCGCCGGTGCCGCCCTTAAGCTGGACGGGGTGGAGCTGAATACCCAGGGCGTGTGGTTGAATCAGCAACCCCTGGAGCCTTCTCGCTGGCAGGTGGCCGGTGAGCAGCTGATTGTTGAGTCGGTGCCTGATGAGTTTGAACTGACCACGGAGGTGGTGGTTTATCCCGCCACCAATACGGCCCTGGAGGGTTTCTACCAGTCTGGCACATTCCTACTGACTCAATGTGAGGCTGAAGGCTTTCGCAAGATCACCTGGTTCATTGATCGGCCCGACGTGATGTCCCGCTTTCGGGTCCGGATGGAAGCAGACAAGGCGGCTTATCCCGTCTTGCTCAGTAACGGTAACTGCGCCCAGTCCGGGGATTTACCCGGTGGCCGACATTTCACCGTCTGGGATGATCCGTTCCCTAAACCCAGCTATCTGTTTGCGATGGTGGCCGGAGATCTTGAGAGTCGGGAAGCTCAGTTCACCACTGCCAGCGGTCGCCAGGTTGCCCTGCGCTTGTTTACCGAAGCCCGGTTTCTGGATCAGGTGGACTACGCGCTGCAATCATTGATTCGGGCCATGGTTTGGGACGAGCAACGCTTTGGCTTGGAATACGATCTGGACGTTTACCACATCGTCGCCACCAGCGACTTCAACATGGGGGCAATGGAAAACAAATCCCTCAACATCTTCAACACCAAATTTGTACTGGCAGCCCCTGACACCGCCACTGATCAGGACTATCAGGATGTGGAAAGCGTGATTGGTCACGAGTACTTCCACAACTGGAGCGGCAACCGGGTGACCTGCAGGGACTGGTTCCAGCTCAGCCTCAAAGAGGGCTTTACGGTATTTCGTGATCAGGAGTTCAGTGCCGATCTGAACTCCCGGGCGTTGAAGCGGATCGAGGATGTCCGTTTGCTGCGCAGCCTCCAGTTTGCTGAAGACGCCGGCCCCATGGCCCATTGCGTCAGGCCAGAAAGCTATATTGAGATCAATAACTTCTACACCATGACGGTCTACCAAAAGGGCGCCGAAGTGGTGCGCATGCTGCACACCCTGCTGGGGGAAGACGGCTTTCAGCGCGGCGCAAAACACTACTTCGAGCAATTCGATGGTCAGGCGGTTACCTGTGACGATTTTCGCCAATCTATGGCCCAGGCTAACAATCGTACTTTGACCCAGTTCGAACGCTGGTACGCCCAGGCAGGCACACCGGTTGTCAGGGCCAGCGGCCATTACGACGGCGGCCGCTACCGCTTAACCTTGTCCCAGCATACGCCCCCCAGCGCGGATCAGTCAGAGAAGTTGCCACTGCATATGCCGATCAAACTGGGGCTGCTTGGAAGCGACGGCTCCGAGCTTCCGGTGATACTAGCCGATGGCACTGACACCGGCGGTATGGTGGAGTTTCGGCAGGCTGAGCAGACCTTCGAATTTATCGGGCTCACGGAAGCACCCCAGGTATCGCTGCTGCGGGATTTTTCCGCGCCGGTATCTTTAGTTTGGCAGCGCGGCGGCCCCGACTACGGTTTTCTGATGGGGCATGACTCAGACTCCTTTAACCGTTGGGATGCGTCCCAGACCCTTGCCAGCCGGGTGATTTTTTCCTCCATGGACGGTGACAGCAGTCCACTGGAAGGCTATCTGAGGGTGGCCGGCAAATTGATTAGCGACCTGCAGCTCGATCCTGCCCTGGCCGCTGAGGCCTTACGTTTGCCCGACTTGTCCTACCTGGCGGAAAGTCTCAGGCCGCTGCCGGTGGAGTCTTTGTACCAAGCCTGGATATCCCTAAAGCAAACCCTGGGTGGCCGCTTCACCGAACAGCTGGTTCAACGTTATGACCCTGGCCTGATGGATTTGCCGTATCAGCCCAGCGCTGAGATGGCAGCCCGCAGGGCGATGAACGCTCGCTGCCTGGATCTGTTGGTCGCCAGTGGCGACACGGCGCTGGCATCAGCTCAATATCACCGGGCCAGCAACATGACCGATCGACTGTCCGCACTGACCCCACTGGTGCAGCAGAGCGCCGAGGGCGCTGACGCCCTGCTGGCGGATTTCTATCAGCGCTTTAATCACCATCCGCTGGTGATGGACAAGTGGCTGGCGGTGCAGGCATCGGTGCCCTCTGACAATACCCAGCAGCGGGTCCAGGCGCTGATGGACGACCCGGTATTCTCGCTGCAAAATCCCAACAAGGTTCGGGCACTGCTGGGATCGTTTTCCCGTAATATGCCGGCCTTTCATCGCGCCGATGGAGCGGGCTATGAATTCATTGCCGGCGCTGTGATGACCCTTGACGCCATTAACCCTCAGGTTACCGCCCGACTGGTCAGCGCGTTCAACGGCTGGCGCCGGCTGGACCCTGGCCGCGGTGAGCTTGCCCGGGGGCAACTACAGCGCATCGTTGCCAAGCCCGAGCTGTCGCCGGATGTGTATGAAATCGTCTCAAAAGCCCTTGCCACCGAAGTGGAGCACTCTGTATGAAGATAAAGGTTCGACGCGCAACCCCCGAAGATACCGCCACCATTGCCGAGTTCAATCTGGCCATGGCCCAGGAAACCGAAGACAAGGGTCTGGATTCAGAGACCCTGTTTGAGGGCGTGGCTGCAGGTATCGCTGACGATCTGCGAGGGATCTATCACGTTGCTGAAGTGGCTGGGGAGATTGCCGCGTGCCTATTGGTGACCCGGGAATGGAGCGATTGGCGGAACGGCTGGTTTTGGTGGATACAAAGCGTTTACGTGCTGCCAAAGTTTCGTCGTCAGGGCCTGTATTCAAGCCTTTATACAGCGGTTAAGGCCAGCGCCAGCGAGGCTGATCGAGTGGTAGGATTCCGGCTGTACGTTGAGAAGGAAAACCTGCGGGCACAGCAAACCTACGAGAAAATGGGTATGGCCCAATGCGACTATCTGATGTACGAAGAACTGATTAAGTAGCTAAGTCGCGTTGATGGCCAGGGGCGCGTCAGCGGCGAGAAAAATGCGGTACGCCGGGTTGTCGGTTTCATCGGTAAAGGTATAGCCGGTATCCAATAGGAATTGGTCAAAAGCCTGCTGGTCAGTGGGCTTGACAAAAAAACCTGCCAGAACCCGGCCATAGGCGGCGCCGTGATTTCGATAGTGAAACAGGCTGATGGACCAGCGCCCACCCAGGGTGCTTAAAAACTCCAGCAGTGCGCCGGGGCGTTCCGGAAACTCAAATCGAAATACCCGTTCCTCGCTGCCCACCGGTGGAATTCCGCCCACCATGTGTCTCAGGTGTAAGCGAGCAAGTTCGTTGTGGCTGAGATCAGTCACAACATGGCCAGCCTGCTGCAGGCGGCCTATAGTGTTCTTGGGTTCGTTAGGGCTGCCATCCAGGGCCAGACCAATAAAGATATGTGCCTGGTGGGGGTTTTGATACCGATAGTTAAACTCAGTCACCGACGGCAGCCCCAGGGTTTTCAGAAAGGACAGATTGCTGCCGGGTTTTTCCGGCATGGTCACCGATAGCAGCGCCTCTTCACCACGGCCCATTGCCGCCCGCTCCACCACATGACCCATGCGGGAAAAGTTGATGTTGGCGCCGCTGTTGATGGCAACCACCGGGCCTTGCAACAGGTTGCCATCCGCCAGATAGCGCTTGATGCCGGCAACGGCCATGGCCCCTGCCGGCTCAACCAGCGCTCGGGTATCTTCAAAAATGTCTCGCATGGCGGCGCAGATCTCATCTGCGCTGACCAAAATCACCCCGTCGACCAGCCGTTGGGCAACGTCAAAGGTGTTGTCGCCAACCCGCTTTACCGCCGCGCCGTCAGCAAAGATTCCTACCCGATCCAGGGTCACCGGCTGACCCAGGTCCAGGGCGGCTTTCAGGCAGGCCGCGTCTTCGGGCTCTACGGCGAAGATCCGGGTGGTTGGGCTAAGGCTGCGAATCACCGCCCCGACTCCCGCCAGCAGGCCGCCGCCCCCCACGGGGATAAAGACCGCCGCCGGCGCGCTGGGTGCCTGGTTGAGCAGCTCAAGGCCAATGGTGCCCTGTCCGGCAATCACGTCAGGGTTGTCAAAGGGATGCACAAATGGGCGCTGCAGTTCATCAGCCATATGCAGGGCATGGCCGTAGGCATCGTCGTAAGTATCGCCCACCAGATGCACCCGGGCACCCTGTTGGCGCACGGCTTGCACCTTAATACTGGGGGTGGTTTTGGGCATCACGATGTCGGCTTCGAGCTCAAGACGGGCCGCTGCCCGGGCCACGCCCTGGGCGTGATTACCCGCTGACGCTGCCACCACGCCAGTGCTTAGCCCCTGCTCCCTGACCAGTCGATGAATGCAGGTGTAGGCGCCGCGTACCTTAAACGAGAAGCTGGGCTGGAGGTCTTCGCGTTTGAGCCAGATCTGTTGGCCCAGGCGCCGAGACAAATTGCCGGCACTGTCCAGCGGGGTGCGGCGGGCCACATCATAAACCGGCGCAGCCACAGCGCGGCGCAAATAATCCAGCAACAGATCCGTCATCGCTGGGCTGGTCCTGGGTTGAGCTTATGGGTTAAGCGGCGCACTAGCGCTCTAGCTCTGCCACAACGGCTTTGGCCACCTCGGTGGTGCCCAAAGGACCCCCAATGTCGGCGGTGGTCTCGCCACGGGTGATGCAGGCACTGACTGCCTGACGGATTTGCTCAGCCAAATCTGGCCGTTGGATATCTCGCTCCAGCCATAGGGCTGCGCTGAGGATGGTGCCCATGGGATTGGCTTTATTCTGGCCGGCGATATCTGGCGCTGAACCGTGGATAGGCTCGTAGAGTCCGGGTCCGCTGGCGGCCAGCGAGGCCGAAGGCAGCACCCCCAAAGAACCGGCTACCGCGGCGGTTTCGTCGGTCAGGATGTCGCCGAACATGTTTTCCGTCACCATCACATCAAAGAAAGCCGGACGGGTAACCAGGGTCATGGCAGCGGCGTCAACTAACATGGTATCGAAGCTTAGATCCGGATACTCCTCTGCCACGATGGCGGTGGTGACTGATCGCCACAGGCGCGAGGTGGCCAGCACGTTGGCCTTGTCCACCAGGGTCAGATGACCCCGTCGCTGACGGGCGAGATCGCCGGCCAGTCGCACCACCCGCTCAATTTCTTCCGCGTGGTAGGTGCATAGATCTGACGCCACTCGGTCGCCTTCGGTTTTTTCACCAAAATAAATGCCGCCGGTGAGTTCACGCACTACCAGCAGATCAACATTTTCCAACCGATCGGGTTTCAACGGGCTGGCCGCTGCCAGGGCGGGCTCCATGCGGGTGGGGCGCAGATTGGCAAACACCTCCATGCCCTGGCGCAGGCGCAGCAGGCCCTGTTCCGGGCGAACGCTGGCGCTGGGATCGTCCCACTTGGGACCGCCCACGGCGCCCAGTAAAACCCCGGAACTTTGCAGGCAGGCGTTGAGGGTGGCGTTGGGCAGGGGATCGCCGGTGGCGTCTATGGCTGCGCCGCCAATCAGATGCCGGTCTATGCTGATCGTCAGCCCGGCCTGGGCGGCAACAACCTCCAGAATCTGGAGGGTTGCGTCTACCACTTCCGGACCAATGCCGTCACCGGCCAGGGCGACCAGATTGATGGTCATCAGCGGGCATCCTCGAAACGACTGATCTGATCAGCGTTTTCCAGCAGAAAACCCAGCGCATCCAGACCGTTGAGAAAACAGTGCTGGGCGAAACCATCCAACGGAAAGGTTTCTCTGTGAGGGCCCGCTTTGATGCTGCAGTCGGTCACGTCAATCTGAACCTGCGCCCCGGGGTTTTCCAGCAGCCACTGATGCAGTGGGTCAGATACCACCACTGGCAGCAGGCCGCATTTCTGTGAGTTAGAGGAAAAGATGTCCGCCAGCTTGCTGGATACCACGGCCTTGAATCCAAAGTCTCGAATGGCCCAGGGGGCATGTTCTCTGGACGAGCCGCAGCCGAAATTTTTTCCCCCCACCAGAATGTCTGCCGTTTGGGCAGCAGGCTGGTTAAGGATGAAGTCGGGGCGTGGCTGATCGTTCTCGTCGAAACGCCAGTCGCGAAACAGGGCGTCGCCAAAACCCTCCGATGAGGTGGTGGTAAGAAACCGGCCGGGAATGATTTGGTCGGTGTCTATGTTGTCCTCGGGAATGACCACGGTGGTACCGGAAAGTGTGGTGATTTTCTGCATTACGCGGCCTCGCTGTTGCTGGATCGGGGGTCTGCCACACAGCCGGCCACCGCGGCGGCGGCGGCGGCGGCTGGGCTGGCCAGCAGGGTGCGTGAGCCAGGGCCCTGGCGCCCTTCAAAATTGCGGTTGCTGGTGCTCACGGCCAGCGCGCCGTCGGGCACGATGTCGCCGTTCATGGACAGACACATGGAGCAACCGGGCAGGCGCCACTGGGCACCGGCATCGATGAAGACCTGGTGCAGACCTTCGGCTTCAGCCTGTTTATAGATCTGTTCAGAACCCGGTACCACCAGCATGGTGACGTCCGGGTGCACCTTACGGCCCCTGAGCTGATCGGCGGCGGCCCGCAGATCGCTGATCCGGGAGTTGGTGCAGCTACCGACAAACACCACATTCACCGGCGTGCCAATCATGGATTGACCGGCGGCCAGCCCCATGTACTGAAGGGCCTTTTTTTCTGATGCGTCGGCGGGTTCAGGGATGGTGCTGTTGATAGCCACCACCATGCCTGGATGGGTGCCATAGGAGATGGTGGGCTCAACGTCTGCGGCGTTGATGTTCACCTGTTTGTCAAAGTGTGCGCCGGGATCGCTACGCAGTTGTTTCCAGCGCGCAACTGCAGCCTCGAAGTCAGCCCCTTCGGGACTCAATGGACGGCCCTTCAGGTAGTCGAAGGTGGTTTGATCAGGGGCGATCATGCCGGCCCTGGCACCGGCTTCGATGCTCATATTGCACACCGTCATGCGTTGTTCCATGTGCATGTTTTCAAAGGTATCGCCGGCATACTCGATCACATGACCGGTGCCGCCGCTGACCCCTATGGTGCCGATGATGTGCAGAATCAGGTCCTTGGCGGTAACCCCTGCGCCCAGTTCACCATTGACGTTAATGCGCATGGATTTTGGCTTGCGCTGGAGCACACACTGGGTGGCCAGCACGTGGCCAACCTCAGTGGCGCCGATGCCGAAGGCCAGTGCGCCAAAGGCGCCGTGGGTGCTGGTATGGCTGTCGCCGCAGACGATGGTCTTGCCAGGGCTGGTGGCGCCAAGTTCCGGGCCGATAACGTGCACAATGCCACGGTAGTCGCTATCCCAGTCATGAAGGGTAACGCCAAAGTCTTTGCAGTTCTGGCGCAGCTTTTCCACCTGGGCGCGGGCCTGTTCCGTCACGTAAGGGCGTCTGCCGTTGCGCGCGGGCAGGGTTGGCGTTGAGTGATCAATGGTGGCCAGGGTCAGCTCGGGTCGACGCACCTTTAGCCCACGACTGCGCAGTACGTCAAAGCCCTGGGGCGAAGTGACTTCGTGGGTCAGGTGTAGATCGACGTACAAAATGCCGGGCTTTTCCGGGGTTTCCGCCGCGACCTCATGGGCCGACCAAATTTTTTCAAACAGAGACTGCGGACTGGCCATGAAAGGCTGACTCCTTGTTAGGTAAAGTTTCCAGCCAGCCATGGCGGTCTGGGGTTTCGCCGCTGAACAGTCCAAAAAACAGCTGTTGCAGACGTTCGGTAATGGGCCCACGGCCCTCGCTGCGCACCGGGATTCGGTCTACTGATCGCACCGGGGTGATTTCTGCTGCGGTGCCGGTGAAGAAAATTTCATCAGCCAGGTAGAGAATTTCCCGGGGCATATCCTGCTCGATAACTTCGATGCCTTCATCGGCGGCTAGTTTGAAAACGCTGTCCCGGGTGATGCCATAGAGTATTGAAGCGCCGGCCGGGGGGGTATAGATTTTCCCGTCCCGGATGACAAACAGGTTTTCCCCGGAGCCTTCGCTGAGCAGGCCGCTGGTGCTAAGGGCAATACCTTCGCTGAAGCCCAGTCGATGGGCCTCCTCGGCAATCAGCTGACCGGACAGATAGTTGCCGCCGGCTTTGGCCATGGCGGGCAGGGTATTGGGCGCATAGCGCTGCCAGCTGGACATGCAAACATCAACGCCCTGGGTCATGGCTTCGTCGCCCAGGTAAGCGCCCCATTTGACCGCAGCCACCGCCACTTCCACTGGCGTATCCGCTGTGGGCGCCACACCCAGGGTGCCAGCACCGCGGAACACGATGGGCCGAATATAGGCAGAAGGTAGTTCGTTGGCTTCAACCAGCTGGCCACAGGCAGCCATCAGACTGGCAACGTCATAGGGTACCGCCATGCGATAAATTCTGGCTGAGTCGTGTAGCCGCTTCAGGTGATCGGTGATCCGAAAACCCCGGGGACCCTGGGGCGTATCGTAGACCCGAATGCCCTCAAATACGCTGGACCCATAGTGCAGGGCATGGGTCATGACATGCACCTGGGCGTCTTGCCAGGGCATCATGGTTCCGTTGAACCAGATAAACGGTGGAGGGGTCATTTTCGGCATACTGGTGTCCTGATCATCATTGTTCTGAATTCTGGGTGTTCTTGATTCTGGGTTTGAGGGTCAAAAAGCGGTCACAAAAAATCCTAGACCGAGTTCCTGGCAGGGGCATCAGCGTCCGGCGTGCTGTTGCGAGTAACCTGGCGACTGGCAGCGTTGATTATCTCCAGCAACCCCTGGGTCGAGGCGGCAATAATATCAGTACTGACGCCGGTACCTTTGAGCTCCGCCGCGCCCCATTGGGCCCTAACCTCAGCTTCACCCTGGGCGTCTTCGCCTTGAGTGACGCTGCGCACCGCCAGTCCGTTGACTCGCAGTGCTAGACCGGTGGCTCTGATCATGGCCTTAAACGCGGCATCCAATGGCCCGTCCCCCTGGCTTTCCTGGCTGTGAATTTCACCGGTTTCGTGGGTCAGGCTAATGCTGGCGGAAGCGGGCTCGTCACCGATGCCACTGACCACTCTCAAGGCGCTCAGCTGCCACGGGCCGTTGCGCGCAGCCTGGCCGGTGACCAGGGCCTGGAGATCCGCGTCATAGATGGTTTTTTTGCGATCAGCCAGGGCTTTGAAGTCTTTAAAGACTCTGGACATGTCCACGTTCTCAACATCAAAGCCCAGGGCTGAGATTCGATCTGAAACGGCGTGGCGGCCGCTGTGTTTGCCCAGTACCAGATCGGACTTGTTTACACCGACATCTTCGGGTTTCATGATCTCGTAGGTTTCCGCATGTTCTAAGATGCCATGCTGGTGTATGCCCGCTTCGTGGGCGAAGGCGTTGTCACCCACAATGGCCTTGTTGCGCGCAACAAAGGTGCCGGTAATTCCTGCCAGCAGGCGACTGGCCGGGTGCAGTTTGCGGGCATCGATGTTGGTCTGTTTGCCGTAGTGATCGCTGCGGGTGCGCAGAGCCATCACAATTTCCTCCAGGGACGCGTTGCCGGCGCGCTCGCCGATACCGTTGATGGTGCACTCAATTTGACCGGCGCCCGCTTCCACCGCCGCCAGGGAGTTTGCCACCGCCATGCCCAGATCATTGTGGCAGTGGGTGCTGATGATGGCCTGATCGATATTGGGGATACGCTGGCGCATATCGGTGATCAGTCTGGCCATCTCACCGGGGGTGGTGTAACCCACGGTATCGGGGATATTGATGGTGGTTGCGCCCGCCGCGATGACTGCCTCAAATACTTCAACCAGATAGTCTGGCTCGGTGCGGATGGCGTCTTCAGCGGAAAACTCCACGTCATCGGTGAGCTCCCGGGCCATCTTGACTCCAGCAACCGCCTGGCTCAGCACCTGGTCTCGGTTCAATTTCAGTTTGTATTCCCGGTGGATAGGGCTGGTCGCGATGAATACGTGCAGGCGTTTGCTGGCGGCAGGCTCCAGGGCCCGGGCGCTGGCCTCGATATCGCCGGGGTTGCAGCGTGCCAGAGAGCAGATGGTGGGCCCCTGGATTTCCTCTGCGATGGCCTTGATGCAGTTGAAGTCACCCTCGGACGCCGCTGCAAAACCCGCTTCGATGATGTCCACCTTCAGCGCGGCCAGCATTTGGGCCATACGCAGCTTTTGACGCTGGGTCATCGAGAACCCGGGGCTTTGTTCACCGTCGCGCAGCGTGGTGTCAAAAATCTTGACTTGATTGGTGCTCATGATGCAACTGCCTCAATAGTTTCATGTCGTGGGTCTGGCGAACGTTGACAGCTCCCTATCTGGTAAACCCCCATCACGTCCGGTAACGCCTGCAATGCCTGGGTCAGATCACCAACATTGTCTCCGGCAGAGGTTAGCTGAAGACGCAGCAACTGGGCATCGTCCGTCGGCTCCAGGGACATGCGCTGGAGCTGAAAACCATGGCGCTCTGCCAGCCAGATGGCCTGAACCGCTGAGCCCTTGATGGGCGTCAGCTGCAATTGTAATGAATGATCCATTTTTAGTCTCCTAGGCTATGTTCTAGCTCAGTCCTACCGGTCGGTTTCCCAATCCAGATGTCCGCATAAAAAAAAAGCCCCGCTGGGTGCGGGGCTTTGATGTTTGAGTGATGTTGACGCTGCTCAAAAAACCCCGCTACCGCTGCGCGCGATAATTAGAAGTACGAGTACAAGCAGTCCGCCCACCACCAGGGTGGTTGGGATTCCCTCGGGCTGACTGTGTGCGGCTTTTGCCACTGGCCGCTTCGCAGCTGCGCGCTGGGTCTGGCTTGAGCGGTGGCGATTTCGTCGGTTCATCCTTCGATCCTCTTCCATGAGCCGGGTGCTGTCAAGCCCAATGGCGGATTTTAATGAAGATATTCAGGGTTATTCCTTCAATGCCTTGATCAGCAGATCTCTCTCCAAGGTCGCCGCAGCCCGGTCAGGGAATTTCAGCAGCAGCTTGGCTGTGCCCATCAGCTGAACGTTGAACTGCGCACCCTCACCGTTTTTGGCTTCGAAAACCCGGGTCACGTGAACAATCTTATCCAGCACCACCACATAACCCTTAATCTCGTAAATCTTTGCCATTATTATTGGCTCCCTAAGTTGTTTGGTTTTCAATTGGTGTAAAACGGCCCGCTTGCGTGAGCGGAAGAAACTTCCGTTGGCGAAAACTCGCGGTCGCTTCAGGTTAGGGCTATCGCGGGAGGAAAATAGCCGAGCTATTTGACGAGGGCGATAGGCACAAACCATGGATGAGCGCGGATTTGCAGACCGGAAGTATCTACGGTGCGGTCTCCTAGCTTTCCTTTTCGACGTCTGACGGCGGCGAATCAGCCTGGTTAGCAGGAGTTTCGGCTTGGCCTGCGCTTGCCTCATCGGCTTCGGCCTGGGCGGTTTTAGCCTCACCTGGGGTCTTTTTGCTCCGTTTTTTCCGCGTGGCGGCCTTTTTCCTGGGGCGCGCGGGCTTCTTTGCTGCCTTGCTGTCGTCGCTGGTGGTGCTGGTGGTGCGGGTTTCAGCCGATTGTGCCGTCGCTGGTTCTGATTCTGGTGCTCTCTCTGGCACTGGCTCCTCCTGAAGCTTTGATTCAGGTGTCAGCGCCGCTGGCGATTGTTCGGCGTGGGGAAAGGGTAAGCCAAAGGGAAATGGTTTCTCGTCGCTGGCCAGGGTGGCAAATAAAATCACCTGCTGCTGGTAATGGGCAACCTGACGGGCAAAGGTTGCAACTGCGGCGTTGGCCTTGCCGGTTGCCAGCAACATCACCAGATTGATGGCTACCGCGATTCCCAGCGCCCATAAAGAGAGCCAAAAGATGACGCCAAATACCAGGGTCATCAGCACTCTCAGCCAGGCCTCGGTATTGGTCCAGGGTGCCGGGTCGTTAGTGTTGTCTGGTGTTGTTGGTTGCTGGTCTGAAGGGGTGTTTGAAGACATCCGGAACCTCCGCTTTCCGAAATAAGAAAAAAATACCGAAACCTGTTCAGGCTCAATTCACAAAGGCGCTATATACTAGGCCGGTACAAACTAACGGGAGACCGTAGCATGATCCGACCCATAACCCTCGTCCTGATGGTCACGGCGCTGTTAAGCGGCTGTGCATCTTATTACGACGACCAATACGATGACTATGGTTACGGCGATACCTATGGCTACGACGACAGCTATGTCGTAGACGAGGTGGTCTATGGCGGTGGACACAGCTACGGCGGCTTCGGCGGAGTAGTCGGCGGCGGGCTGGGCTACGCCCATGATCCCTACTGGCGCAGCAGTGCCTTTAGCCTGTTTTACAGCGATTTTCCCAGCTACTACGTGTGGTCACCCTACCGGCAGCACTACCCAGGCTTTGGTCAGAACTTTGGATTTGGCTTCGGCAACGGGTTTGTTGGGGTCAATCGTTTCAATCGCTTTGACCGATTTGGCTTTGGCAATGGATTTTTTGGCGGTGGTTTTGATCAGTTTGGCTTTGGCCACTACAGCCCAATTTTCGGATACACCTATCGGCCCCGCTTCAGCTACTTTGGGCTTTACAGTCCTCGCTTTTATAGTCCGACCTATTTCCGCGACTACGATCGCCGGGATCGCCGCTTTGTGGTGCGTACCCAGCGACCGCCGTCGGCTCTCAATGAGGCGCGTCGACTGACCCGCAATTCCCGCCCTGGCGTATTCGCCCAGCGGTCACCGGCCAATCAGGGCTTGCTGGGCAAGGGTCTAGCAAGCGCGACGCCGGCAAACAGCCGAACCGCCGCCAACAGACGCACCCTGTCCCCTACGGTAAGCAACCGGTCGGCACCCACGGTTCGATCAACCAACCGTCAGCGCGCTCCGGTAACCCGTAGCGGCACAAACAGTCGCGGGTTGCTCAGAGCCAACTCCGGCGCAGCGCAGAAACCGGCTCAGTCGACGTCGACTCGCGGCCAGACTCGAAGCCAGGCCAGCGGCCAGGCTCGAAGTCAGACCCGCGGCCAAACGGGCGTCCAGACTCGCGGCCAGACCTCAGCAAGCCGGGCCACCCGTGTGCTGCAGCCTACGTCCAGAGCGTCATCTCGAGCCTCTTCGACATCGTCCAGCACACAGCGGTTGAACGCTATCAACGCGGGCCGGCCGGCAAAACTGGAACAGGGGGGCCGGGCTCTGGTAACCCGCCCAACAGTGAACCGCCAAAGCCTGCAGGCCCCCAGGGTTACCCGCAGCCAGTCATCCACGTCCAGCCGGGCCACCCAGCGATCGGCGGTGCAACCGTCGTCGTCGGTCCGACAACGGAGTACGCGAAGCACCTCCAGCCGCCCAGCCGCCAGCCCGCAGCAGCGAGCCACGGTGCCGGCCAGGACATCAGCCAGCTCGTCGACGAGGTCATCAGGCAGAACATCAGGCGGACCAGTCACAAGGCCCCAGAGCCGTCAGCAGCCGTCCACTCAGTCGGTTAATCGATCCGCGCCGCGGTCGTCTCCGTCGGCGGCCAGGGCACCTCAAGCACGTCAAGGGGCGCCTGCCAGGTCTGCGCAGAAAGCAGCGCCTCAGCGGCAGTCCCGCGGCAGCAGCTCCCGTAGCCGTTCCAACGGCCGCGGTAGAGACGGTAACTAAAGCTCGCTGTTTCCTAAGTCGGCGATGACAACAAGACAAGCTCTCCGCTCGGTTTCACCGAGCGGAGAGATGCCTTTGAGGGAGGAAGAAACGCAGATTCAGCGTTCCAACTGATCCAGTTCGTTGCGCAGCTCTGACCTTCTTGTCCTGAGTGCGTCCGCATCTGGCTTGCCGCTGGGAATCCGTTCCAGTTTCAGTTCAACCTTACCCAGTTCGACCATTAGGTCGTGTAGCGTGGCGACGCGCTGAGTCCGACTGCCTGTTTCACTCACGGCTTGAAACATCCTGTGTTGCTGGTTTTCATTATCTGCATCCTTGAAGCAAGCAAAGGATGTGCCAACAGCTTGGACCATTCCCCGTCCACGGCGCGTCTGATATCAACGGCAGATTCGGGCCGGCAGTGAAGGTCTTGCAGTGACGTATCGCGTCAGTTTCTGCCCTTAAGCAGCGTGCTGGCTGGCCCCTCAGCGCTTTTCATGTCGCTGGCCGCCCCGAGGCTTGCTGAGGACTTCATCGCCGTTGGCGAACACGAAAGGAAGCGACTGGGTCCGGCCCCAGGTGTCGGCGCGATATACCGCGAAGTGGAGGTGGGGTGTGGTTGTATGGCCAGTGTTGCCGGAGTTGGCGATATGCTGGCCCCGTTCCACGGTTTCGCCCACGTCAACCAGGACGCCGTCTTTTTGCAAATGGTAGTACTCTCCGGTGGTGCCGTCGGGGTGAAGAATAACCACAAAGTTTGCGTATTTTCCGCAGCCGTCCTCCCAGCACCCCCGGTTGTGATGTTCTCGCAAGGACACCACAGTGCCGCCCCTGGCCGCCAGCACCCGGCTGCCCACCGGCATGCCAAAATCCACCGCGTATCGCTCCCGTCCGGTGTGGGAAAACCGTGAGCCAAAGCCCTGAAGAATTTGCCAATCCTTGCCCTTGGCGTAGGGAAGTTCATACCGATAATTTTCCTCGTGATTCGGGTTTTGGCTGCCGACGGCAAAATCAAACAGGTACTCGTAGCGATACCGTTTGCCCGCTACCTTTCGTTGATAGGAGGCAATCTCTACCCGCTCCATGGCGTTGAGATCCAGGGTCACGCTGCCCCTGGGTCCCTGCAGGTTGGTGGTTTTGGCACGAAAACTAACGGTGACCGGCCAGGGCTTGAGATTGCGGGCGAAAAACTGCAGCTGATCGCCGTTTTCTATGGGCGCTACGCAGACCCAATCTTTGTAGCAGGAGGGTTTTGCCGCCGCGCTGCCGCTGACCAGCAGGGCGGCCAGGATAACGTGGCGAAAAAGTTTTTGGCTGTTAGGATGCACCGCCTAATTGTGACATCAGCGCCATCGTGAAGTTTCAGCTCAATCCCCAACAACTTGCGGCGGTTTCCCGCTGCGACATTCCGCTACTGGTGCTGGCCGGTGCTGGCAGCGGCAAGACTGGCGTGATCACCCAAAAGGTGGTGCATTTGGTGCGCAACCAGGCGATGTTGCCGGAAAAAATCGCTGCCATTACCTTCACTCGCAAAGCGGCCCGTGAGATGCGCCAGCGGATTGCCGCCATTATTCCCGACCAGGCGAAAGGGGTCTGGATTTCCACCTTCCATGCGCTGGGTCTGCGTATTCTGCGGGAGGAATGCGAGCGGCTGGGATACCGGCCTGGTTTCAGCATATTTGACCCCCAGGACAGCCAGGGCATGCTGCGGGAGATCCTGCCCGATGGCTCATCCAAGGATGATATTGAACGACTGCGCTGGCAGATCAGCGCCTGGAAAAACGATGGTCTTGGCCCGGATACGGCGCAAGGTGAGGCCACATCCCTTGAGTACTTTGGCCTGTATCAGCAGCGCCTGGCCCACTACAACGCGTTTGATTTTGATGACCTGGTATCACGACCAGGCGCGTTGCTTGCCGCTGACCCGGAGTGCCGGGAGCGCTGGCAGTGGCAGTTTAGACACATCCTGGTGGATGAATGTCAGGACACCAATGCCTGCCAGTACCGCCTGCTCAAAGCACTGGCGGGACCCCGCACCGGCCTCACCGCCGTAGGTGATGACGATCAGTCCATCTATGGCTGGCGCGGCGCACGACCGGACAACCTGGATCAGCTGGGACAGGATTTTAGCGGCTTGGAAGTGATCAAGCTGGAGCAAAATTACCGCTCCTGCGGGACCATTTTAAAAGCCGCCAACGCGCTGATTGCCAATAACCCCCATCAGCTCGAGAAGGCTTTGTGGAGTGAGTTGGGGGAGGGCGACCTCATCGCTTTGCGGCCCGCCAGCGACCCGGCTGACGAAGCAGATCAGGTGGTGGCGGCGATACTGCAGCGAAAGTTCACCCTAAAGGCCCAGCCTGGTGATTTCGCCATCCTGTATCGCTCCAATCATCAGGCCAGGGCCTTGGAGCAGGCGCTGCGCAGTCATCGTTTGCCCTATCGGGTGTCGGGCGGTCCGTCATGGTTTGAACGCAGCGAAATCAAAGATCTGATCTGTTACCTCAGGCTGCTTGCGAACCCTCGGGACGATGCGGCATTTTTGCGTATTGTTAATCGACCGCGGCGAGAAATCGGTGCCAGCTCAGTGGATAAGATTGCTGCCATCGCCGCACGTCGCGGCTGCGCTTTGCTGGCCGCCTGCAGCCATTTACCCATCACCATCAATCCTCGCAGCGGGGCCAGGATCGAAGGCTTTGTGCATTGGCTTAATGAGCTGCGCCACGCTGAGCTTTCGCCGGCTGCGCTGGTGACCCGGATTGTTGAACAAACCGGCTACCGGGATTTTGTCGCACGGGAAGCGCCGGATGATGCCGCTGGCCGGAGCCGGGCCCGCTCAGTGGATGAATTTGTCAAATGGGTATCGGGGATGGAGGGGGAACTCAAGGACGTGATTCAGCAGCTGTCCCTGGGGGATGAGGACGGCAACGATGAACGGGATGACCGGGTTCGACTGATGACGTTGCACGCGTCAAAGGGGTTGGAGTTTCCCCACGTATTTTTGGTGGGTGTTGAAGAAGGTGTGCTGCCCCACAAGAACTCCCTGGACGATGGTCAGCTAGAGGAGGAACGGCGATTAATGTACGTAGGCATCACCCGCGCCCGGCAGACCTTGACCATCAGCTGGTGTGAGGCTAGACGACGCTTTGGCGAAGTCCAGGACGGTGGCGTCAGCCGCTTTGTGGCGGAGATCCCAGACCCTCTGGTGCAGCGCCATGGCGAGGCAAAAGCCGCTGACCCGGCCACCGCCAAAGCGCACCTGGCCGGGCTCAGGGACATGCTTGGCGATTTGTAAAGCTAG
>CAYGPO010000032.1:0-1782 GCA_964351665.1 uncultured Gammaproteobacteria bacterium
ATTCCGGCTTCTGTATTGACGATGGTTCGGCCGCCGTCGTGCATATTGACTGTTTCGTGCTCGTTGCTTAGTGATATAACTTGTGTGCATCTGACAATTGGCTTTACGCATATAGCAGCACTCCAAGGGTCTACAACCAGCGGTGTGTTAGGTAGAAAAGAAGTGCCGGGAACACTCATGTCGTATCATTTGCTGGTGTAGCTGAACCACTAATCCGATGCTGGTACAAAGGTCAAAGGAATGTATATGAAATACCACACGCTGCAGCGCAGAATTCAATGGCTCGCATTCGCGATACTCAGCACGCTTCTTTTGGGGCTTTATTCGGTCCATGCTGCCGCTGAAGAACCCACGGCCTGTGACACCGTGGCCTCCCATCCAGAAGATCCGCATCGAATTGCCCCAGGGCAACCCACGGCAGATATCGACCTGCCTTCAGCGATAAAAATCTGCCGCAATGATACCGACGAGAATCCTGATAATGCCAGAATTCGTTATCAGCTGGCACGCGTGCTGTTTTATTCAGGGAAATATGATGAAGCGATGGTCGAGATGCGCTTGGCGGCTGATGGCGGGCACGCCCAGGCGCAGTTCATATACGGAATTTTTGTCATCAAAAATCGACCAGGGGCGCCCACCGACTCCTGTGTGGCTGAACGCTACTGGCAGTCTTCAGCTGAGGGAGGCCGTCACGCTGCCTCGGTGCACTACGCGGTGCAAAGGCTGCGCGGCACCTTCGCCCAATGCGCGGATCCAGCGACTAAGGAGGACCTGGCGCGCTGGCTCACTGCTGCAACACAGTCGGCCCCTGCAGGCTATTCGGGGTATTACCAGCGCCTGTTTATTGAAGACCTCAGCTATCGGTTAGCGCAATAAACTTAGGGTCTCGCAAACCTCCCCGGCAATTCGCATCGGCCGCCCAGCGGCCTGAATTGGCGGCACTGTTGCACCCTCCGTTGTCGTCAAGCACGGACATCACCAGTCCCAGGCCGCCGTCACCGTTCTGATCGGTCGCGGCCAAGTCGTCCATGGTTGTGTCGACGAACAACTCAACAAACGGACCGCGAAGATCCTGGCCGGACTCAAAAAACGGCGGCTGGCTCTGTAGTGGCAAAGTCTCCGCAACGCCGCCGGCAGGGATGCCGATACCCGGGATGGCCGTTAGCGTGACATCCTGACCCCCTCGTGATTAAGTGGCGCGCTTCATTCGCCTCGCTGGATCCGACTCAATGCATCTACACCACCGCCGATGGTAAAAATAGTCTCTGCACGTTTTGTTGCGGGCCACGCCGCTTACTTCTTTGACGACCAGGCCGCCATCAAACAGGGAGCGCTACAGGATGGATTTGTCTATCGTGGCAGCCTGCTGACGCCCGGGTTTTCAGCGGTCCGTCAGCCTGGCGAGAGCATCAGCGTGATGCTCCTGCTGGATACCGGCCAGTGGGCCGTTGGCGACTGCTGTGCGGTGCAGTATTCCGGCGCCGGCGGGCGTGACCTGCTGTTCACCGCGGCACACTATGTGCCGTTCCTGGAGGCCAGGGTTACACCAATGCTTGCCGGTCTCAATGCGCTGATCGGAATTCAGCAGGCGCTGATCTCCCGCCAGCGCACCGGGCAAGGCTCCGGCGTGAAAGTGTCATAATTCGACACGCTGGCTATCTGGATGAACGTACCGGCGATCCATGAAAAGTACGGTGCGGGCGTGCCGGAACCGGCCGGCATGCGCCACCCCTCCATTGCCCCCTACGGCGGCTACACCACCAGCGACGGAAAAATGATTGC
>CAYGPO010000032.1:1882-25016 GCA_964351665.1 uncultured Gammaproteobacteria bacterium
GGGAGCACAACGAATCGCTGCGCAGGGAGTTCGGATGAAACGGTGGATGTTATTCGCCAATCACCGTACAGCTTCTGCAGCGAGCTTGCCCTTCCAGAGGCGCTCTCTAATGCAGACTCACCTGCCGATGACTGTTTTGCAGGCAGGTGATCAGTTCGGCCCGGGTAAAGGGTTTGTTGATCACCGGAAAATCCTGGGAGGTGTCGGTGCGATCGGTATAGCCGCTCATGATGATCACCGGCGTCGGCAGGGACTGGGCGGCTACCCAGCGCGCCAGATCATAGCCATCGTTGGCTCCGGGCATACGCACGTCGGTGAGCAGATAATCATAGGCGTGGCCGTCTGACAGATGTTCGATGGCCTCATCGGCGGAGGCCAGGCAGTGGACCTCAGCGTCCGCGCTGCAAAGGGCCAGGGTCACGGTTCTGGCGACCATTTCATTGTCCTCCACCACCAGCACCCGTTTGCCCTTAAGCGTTGCGCCCTTGTCGTTGGAGCGCGGCGCATGCTCAACAATCTGCTCCTGACTCGCTGGCAGGGCAATGGTTACTGAAGTTTCTTTATAGGGCTCGCTGATCAGTTTTAGATCGCCCTCGGACTGGCGGACAAATCCATACACCGAGCTTAAGCCAAGACCCGTGCCCGAAGCTTCTTCTTTGGTGGTAAAAAATGGCTCACAGGCCTTTTCCAAAGTGGCCTCGTCCATGCCGTGGCCATTGTCGGTGACCCGGATCATCACGTACTGACCTGGGGTAAGCGCCCGCCACTGACTGCAGTCCTGCTGGTTTAGCTGCTCATTGTGAATACTCAGCTGGATCTGGCCCCCATCATCCATGGCGTCAGCGGCGTTGCGCAGCAGATTGAGCACCGCGGTGGTTAGTTTTGCTGGATCAACCAGGGCCACGGCGTCGTGCTCTGACTCGCTGAAGGTCAGTTCGATTTCCTCGCCCACCGCCGACCGAAACAGCATTTGTGTGCCGCGCAAAAGTTCGCTGACGTTGGTGGCGGTCGCCTTCAGCTCCTGCTGCCTGGAATAGGCCAGCAGCTGGTAGGTCATATCGCTGGCGTATTTCACCGAATCCATAGACGCAATCAGGGAACTTCGCTGAGCAGGGGTTCTAGCGGCCACCAGCAGTTGTTCATTGGCACTGGAAATCACCTGCAGCAGGTTATTGAAGTCGTGGGCAACGTTGCCGGTGAGCTGGCCAATGGCCTCGGTCTGCTTTTTACGATCCAGGGCACGCTGCATTTCAGCCTGCTCGTTGAGCTGGCGCACCAGGGCCTCAGACTTTTCCTCCACCTGCAGGGATAATTCCCGATTCAGGGCCTGTTGGTTGGCCAGCACCCGCTGCTGGTATTGGCGCCGATTCAGGGCATACAAAATCGCCACCAGGGCAAGGGCGGCCAGCACCACAATGGCCAGCAGCAGATTGCGGTTTTTGCGAACTGCCTGCTCACTGGCCAGCAGGGCGCTGGCCCTGGCTTCGCTGGCTTCAGCCTGGGCGGATAACACCGCCTCGGCCTCCCGCATGCGGGCAATCTCCGAAGCCTGCCGGGCAGCGGTAAGTCGGGTGTCATAGTAGCTAAGGCTCTGCACCGCATTGCTGCGAATATCCTGCTGGGTGGCCAGGACCAGTTTTTGCAGCTCCTCAACCCCGCGTTGGCTGCCGCTGCGGCGGACAATGAGTTCCAACCGAAGGGCTGAGACCCGTGCCTGGCGAGGCGCATTCAGCACCGCCATTTCAGCCTCATTCAAAATCACCTCAGCTTCATCGTACTGGCCCAGAGCCAGCAGGGTTCTGATCAGGGTCAGCCGTGCTTCGGTGAGTTCAAAGGCCAGCTCAGAAAGAATGTCCAAAGCCGTCATACCCGCCTGTTTCGACCCTTCCAGGTCTCCCACGGCAAACAGCGCGTCTGCCAGATACTCATAGGCGTTGCCAGCGATGGTGTCCGGGGTGTCTTCGTCAATTTCGCTGATGAAGTCGCGAAAATCTTTGATCGCTCCCTGTCGGTCCCCCAATAGACCACGCAGTTCTATCTCATGAAGTCGAAGGGAATAAATCAGAAAAGGAAAGTTGGTCTTTCTGCGGGCATCATCCAGCCGCTTCATCCAGTCCCGGGCATCTTCATACAAGCCTTGATAGATCAGCAGCACCACCAGGTTATTGCCGATCCGGATGGCCGACGCCTCATCACCGCGCTGCAGCGCCCGGGTCAACACATCCTGCAGAATTTGCTGGGCAACTACCACCTGACCATTTTCATACAGCGCAGTGGCATAGCTGAACCGCACCCGGTCCAGGGAGACCGGATCGGCCGCAGAGTGATCTGCAACCAATAAACTCTGGAAGCCATCTATGGCCTTCTGGGTGCGTCCCTCTACCAGTTCAAGTATGGGCGGAATGGCCGACAGACGCAGGAACTGGTTGGGATACTGGTTCTGACCGATCAAGCCAAGGCCACGCTGGACCAATTCTCGCGCTTCGGCAAGCTCGCCAGCATTGATCTGCGACATGCTCAGCTCGATGAACACATCACCCATCAACCCATAGTCCGGGTCCGACTGCTGCTGGATTTTTTCAATGGCCGCCTGCAGCAGCGCAACGTGCTCAGAGTGGGAGGCAATTTTGACCCGCGCCTGGGCAATCAGGTCCTCGGGGGTGAGGTCATCCTGGGCTTCAACAAGGCCACAAAACATCAGCCCCAGCAGGGCTGGGGACGCACACTTTTTTGCACTATGGAGCAGTCGGATTATCACACCCGCAAGTATACGACATGACCGGGCTGGGCACCCAGCACCGCTAAAATCGGTAACTTTCGTTCACCCAAGAACCAGCGCCGCCGTCCACACAAACCGATAGACTCAAAAGACCTTAAGCGCTGGACCAAAAACCGTCAGTGAATTTACTCCCTACAGGTGATAGCCGCCCATGAGCTATCTGTTCCCGGCACTGATCCTGTGCAGCGTGATGCTGAGCATCGTTTTTTTGCTGGCCTGGCAAAATTTTGGTCGCAAGGACCATGCGCTGGTCTGGTCGTTGACGTTTTTTTTGGGGGCTATTCAGTACCTCACCAACCTGTTTTCTGAGCAGCTTTTCAGCAACCGTGATGTGTATTGGGTTGTCGGAACGGCGCAGGGCGTGATGGTTGTGCTGACGGCCATGGTGGGTTTTCGCCTGTGGGCCAAACTGCCCCCTCGCATCGGCGTTGCTGTTCTCACCGGGGCGACGGTGGTTGTGGCGGTGGCGCTGTTCTCCTTTGGCTACCCCCATGTCGGACTGCGGATGTTCCTGGGCCCGGCCTTCGGCGGCCTGATCTGTTTGCTGATCGCCGGGATGATTTTGCGTAAACCCACAGACCTTAAAAATATTGCCATCGCCGGGGCGACGGTTTTTGGGCTTTTAGGCCTGTGTCAGATTCTGGCCGGGGGTCTGGCCCTGATGCAGGGAGCAACGCTAAAGATGCAGTGGCTGGAAACCTACCAACAGGTCAATTTCATCGCCTTGCCGGCGGGTTACCTGGGCGCCGGCATGTTCACCGTGTTGATTATTGCATCGGACTTATCAGCCGCCATGCGGTCGCTGGCCCTCACCGATGAAATGACAGGCATTGCCAATCGGCGCGGCTTTGAACAACAGTCGGGGCCGCTAATCTCCAGAGCCCGGCGAGGCAAACAGCCATTGTCGGTGATTATGTGTGACGTTGATCATTTCAAACTGATCAACGATCAGTCTGGTCACAGCGCCGGCGACCACGCCCTCAAAGCGTTGTCCCGAATGCTGGCCAGCCAACTGCGCGAGGGCGATGTGCTGGGCAGGCTGGGGGGTGAAGAGTTCGCGCTGGCCCTGCCAGGTTCCGACCTGGCCCAGGCAGAGGTGGTGGCGGAACGACTGCGGCAGCAGCTAGAGAGTACCGATATCAACTGGCGGCCGGAGCCACTACAGCTCACCGCCAGTTTCGGCGTTAGCGCCCTGCGCGACCAGGACCATGCCATTGAGGACCTGTTGCAAAGGGCAGATCGGGCGCTTTATCAATCGAAAAACAACGGCCGCAATCGAGTCACGCTGGAGTCATAAGGCCGCTGCAGGCGCTGCGATTTCTGCAACGGGCATTTGGCTGTCGGCGCTGATCAGGTAGACTCAAAACTGTTTCTCCCTGGCAGTTTTAAATGATTACGAGCCCACAACCCCTGGTAGCAGTCGTCGCGGCGAACGACGAATTTTCGGTTCGTCTGGTCTTGCCCTGGGCCCACTCAGGATGAGCACCGCCCCTGGTGCCGCCTTGCTGGCCTCACTGGCGCCGGACCTCTATTTGGCCGCCGATGCGGTGGGCGATAGTTACAGCTGTGACTGGACGCTGCTTACGCCCCAGCGGCCCGGGGTGGTTTTTCGGCCTCGCTGCACCGACGAAGTGGCAAAGATCCTGACCCTGTGTCATCAGCACAATCAGGCCCTGGTTATTCAGGGCGGCAGGTCGGGGCTTGCCGGGGGCGCTACGCCCCAAGCGGGTGAGCTGAGTTTATCCCTGGAAAAAATGAATCAGATCATTGAGCTGGATCCGGAAGGGATGACCATCACCGTTGGCGCGGGCACGCCGCTGCAGAACATTCAGGAGGCCGCCAGCAAGCACGGACTGGAATTCCCCATGGATCTGGGTGCCCGGGGCTCCTGTCAGGCGGGCGGTATCGTGGCCACCAATGCTGGCGGCAATCAGGTGATTCAACACGGCATGACCCGAGCTCTGGTGCTGGGGCTGACCGCGGTACTGGCTGATGGGACAATAGTCGCGGCGGAAAACAGCCTGCTGAAAAACAACGCGGGTTATGACCTCAAACAATGGTTTATCGGCACCGAGGGAACCCTGGGCGTTGTTACCCAAGTCACCTTTCGGCTGCGCCAGGCCAAGGCCGCCAAGGCTTCCGCCCTGTGCGCCTGCAGCAGCTTTGATCAGGTCACGGCGCTACTGGCCCTGTGCGATAAACAGCTGCCCGTGGTGTGCGCATTTGAGGTGATGTGGCAAGACTATCTGAGCGCTGCACTGACCATCACCGGCAGCCCAGCACCGTTCTCCCCACCTGCCCGCTACAGCGTGCTGGTGCAAACCGAGGGCAGCACCGAATCTCAGCTGAAGGATGCCTTTGAAGCCTGCCTCGGCGGCGCCTTGGAGCAGGGGCTGATCGGCGATGCGGTATTGGCCAGCAGCCTGGCGGACAACGCCAGACTGTGGGCCCTGCGCGACGCCATAGCCGAACTGTTACCTACCCTAAAACACGCAGTAACCTTCGATGTGGGAATTCCTGTCAAGCACATGGGAGCCCTGTCCGACAGCATCGAATCGGACCTAAGGCAGGAATTGGACAACTGCCAGTGTCTGATGTTTGGACACATCGGCGACGGCAATCTGCACATCGTTGCCGGCAGCGGGCGGGCTGAAGACAAGCCTCAAATTGAGCAGATCGTCTATCGACGGACCCAATCGGTGGGGGGCAGCATCAGCGCTGAACACGGCATTGGCATGCTGAAGAAGCATTGGCTGGGTCACAGCCGCAGCGAGACCGAAATCGCTTTAATGAGAACCTTGAAACACACCTTAGACCCTAAAGGCATCCTTAATCCAGGACGGGTTTTCGATGCAGAGATAACACCATGAGCAACCCGCAGCATGATTTGGGCGGACTTGAAGCCGGCCCCATTGAACGAGGCGAACACGATACCGCCTGGTGGGAATGGCAGGTCGACGCAATGATCCGTCTTGCCCTCAGCAAGGGCCTGATTAGCGATTTCGCCGAACTTCGCGATGGCATTGAGCGACTCAGTCCCGCTGATTATCGAGATCTGAGTTACTACGAGCGCTGGGCAAAATCCTTGGCCTATACCCTGCTGGACAAGGGCATAGTCAGCCAGGGCGCACTGGATGAAAAAGTTCGCCAGATCGCGGCCCGTCAGGAAGCAAACTCCTGAACGTTCCAACGGCTAGATTTCACCAGGGCCAGAAAGTCCGAATTTCCGATCGACAGCCGAAGATTCATCATCGTGTCCCTGGCTACGTCAAAGGCTGCCATGGCGTGGTGGAACGGGTATGCGGTCGTCACGGCCAGCCGGAGGCGTTTATCCGAGGTGATGGGGGAACGCCCTTGCCCCTATACCGGGTGGCCATTGCCCAGGTTGATTTGTGGGCTGACTATCAGGGCCACCCCGAGGACACCCTGGAGGTGGAGATATTTGAACACTGGCTGGAGGCGCTAGCATGAGTGATGACCACCATACTCATGATCATGACCATGATCACGACAAGACCCTGCAGCCTGATCATCCGGAGCCCACCACCGACGCTGCCAGGGTAGGACTGGCCCTAAGAGAACTGCTGCTGGAGGCAGGGCATTACAGCCGTCAAGAGGAGGCCGAGATGATTAGCCGTATGCAGGGGGCCTCGCCGGATAACGGCGCAGCACTTGTGGCCCGGGCCTGGCTAAACCCGGCCTTCAAACAGCGGCTGCTAACAAGCGGTGGCGAGGCCATCACGGAACTGGGGTTTGACCTGGCTCCAGCTGAATTTACCGTGGTGGAAAACACGTCGGAGCAGCATAACGTCATTGTTTGCACCCTGTGTTCCTGCTATCCCCGGGCTCTGCTGGGCATGTCACCTGCCTGGTATAAGTCTCACAGCTACCGGGCTCGACTGGTGCGCGAACCCCGCGCGGTGTTGGCGGAATTTGGCGTTGAGCTAGATCAAAGCGTGCGCCTTAGAGTGCATGATTCCACCGCCGAACTGCGCTACATGGTACTGCCCCAGCGGCCGGCTGACACTGAGGGCTGGAGCGAAGATGAGCTGCGTACATTGGTGACCCGAGACAGCCTGATTGGCACCCAGCGGCAACTGACGCTGAATAATCGCTGATCATCGGAGCCGGGAGTTTGACAAGCGCAAGACTGGCCGTAGACATCGGCGGCACCTTTACCGATGTGGTTTTACAAACCGACAGCGGCGCTCGCTGGTCAGAAAAACTGCTCACCACCCACCAGGCCCCGGAGCAGGCCATGCTTCGCGGCATGGCTCAGGTGCTTGAGACCGCCCAACTATCGCCCATCGATCTGTCCATGGTGCTGCACGGCACCACCCTTGCCACCAATGCGCTGATAGAGCGGCGCGGCGCAACCACTGCGCTGCTGACCACCGCAGGCCACCGCGACGCTCTGGAAATGGCCTTTGAGGACCGCTTTGAGCAGTACGATATCCAGATCAATCGTGCCACCCCGCTGGTCCCCCGGCATTTGCGCCTAGCCATCGTCGAACGCATGCTCAGCGACGGCAGCGTGCGCCAGGCGCTGGATCCTACATCCATCGAAACCGCGCTGAATGTCCTGGACAGCTATGGGGTCAGCAGCATTGCTATTGGCTTTCTGCACAGCTACGTCAATCCTCAGCACGAACGCCGTTGTGCTGAACTGGTGCGGCGATTGCGGCCGGATCTGGCCATTACCCTATCGTCTGAAGTGTGCCCGGAAATCCGCGAGTTTGAACGCCTATCAACGGCCTGCGCCAACGCCTATGTTCAGCCGCTGATGCGCAATTATCTGCAGCGCCTTAAGACGGGCCTGGAGAAAATGGGCATCAGCTGCCCGGTGCTGCTAATGACCTCCGGCGGAGGCCTTACCAGCCTGGAAACTGCGGCCCGCTTCCCCATCCGCTTGGTGGAATCGGGACCTGCCGGTGGGGCAATTCTGGCAGCCAGCGTGGCGGCCAATCGGAAGGCCGATCAGGTGCTGTCCTTTGACATGGGAGGCACCACCGCCAAGCTATGCCTTATCGATCAGCAAAAGCCGCTGCTGTCGCGCAGCTTTGAAGTCGATCGCAGCTACCGGTTTCGCAAAGGCAGTGGCCTGCCCCTGCGTATTCCGGTTATCGAGATGGTGGAAATTGGCGCCGGCGGCGGCTCCATCGCCCACATGGATAAACTGCAGCGCCTGCGGGTAGGGCCTCACAGCGCCGGCTCTGAGCCGGGGCCAGCCGCCTACGGTCGCGGCGGCGCCCTGCCAACGGTCACCGATGCTGACGTGTGCCTTGGAAAAATTCAGCCGGACCGTTTCGCCGGCGGCAAGCTGAGCCTGAACCTCGCCGCAGCCAGGGCGGCGCTGGACAGCCTCAGCAGCCAGCTTGCGCTTAACTGCGAGCAGACCGCACTGGCCATCAGTGAGGTGGTGGAAGAAAGCATGGCCGCCGCCGCCAGGGCTCATGCCGCGGAGTTTGGACTGGATCTCAGGCAGCGACAGATGGTGGCCTTCGGCGGCGCAGCGCCGCTACACGCGGCCTCCCTGGCCCTTAAGCTGGGGGTCTCAACGGTGATCATTCCGCCCCAGGCCGGGGTCGGTTCAGCGGTGGGTTTCCTGTTGGCCCCGCTGAGTTTTGAGGTAGTGAGAAGCCGGCGCATGGTGCTGGATCAGCTGGACACGAAGGTTCTTAATCAGCTGTTTAGCGACATGCAGTCCGAAGCTGCTGCGGTACTGTCACCGGCCGCCGGCGGCAACACCCAGCTGACTGAGCAGCGCCAGGGCTATATGCGCTATGCCGGCCAGGGTCACGAACTGGCGGTGCAGCTGCCGGTGGTGAACTATCGCGACGACGCCGGACAGATCTTCACCGAGGCTTTTGAGATCGCATACCGGCGCCTTTATGGCAGGACCATCAGTAATGTGCCCATTGAGCTGTTGAGTCTGACCCTGGCACTCAGCGGCCCAACCCCCGAGCCAGCAACGCTGCAGCCCGCTGTCATCAGCACAGACCAGAGCGCGGCCGACAGCTGCACCCTGATCAGCGCTGACGGATCAGCTCAGGCCCAGATACTGCCCCGGGAGGCGCTGGCCCCGGGTAGCCGGTTATCAGGTCCAGCTCTGGTCACAGAGAACCAGACTACAACGGTGGTCCCGGCAGGGTTTAGCCTGCACGTGGACTCCAGCTGGAACCTGATCATTGAACAGGTAGGGCTGCCATGAAGCAGGCCAATGAGATAGATCCGATACGGCTGCAGATTATCTGGGATCGGCTGCTGGCCATCGTTGAAGAGCAGGCCCAGGTGCTGATGCGCACGGCTTTTTCCACCACCGTTCGCGAGGCCGGCGATCTGTCCGCCGGGGTGTTTGATGGCCGGGGTCAGATGCTGGCCCAGGCCATCACCGGCACCCCAGGACATGTCAACGCCATGGCCGCCAGCGTCGGTCAGTTTTTGCGCAAGTTTCCGCTAACCAGCTTAAGTGAAGGCGATGTGCTGCTGACCAATGACCCCTGGCATGGCACGGGGCATTTGAACGACTTTACCGTGGTCACGCCGGTGTTTCTCAACGGCAAGCCGGTAGCGCTGATCGCCGCCACCTCGCATATTGCCGACGTGGGCGGGCTGGGCTTTGGGCCCGAGGGCAGACAGGTGTTTGAGGAAGGCCTGAACATCCCCATCAGTCACCTTCACCGCCGCGGCGAGATCAATCACACCCTGCTGGAAATTATCCGCGCCAACGTCAGAGACCCGGGCTCCGCCGTAGGCGACCTGCACTCTCTGACAGCCTGTAATCACAGTGCTGGCCAGTCTCTGCTTGCCACCATGGCGGAGTTTTCTCTCGCCGACTTAAGTTCGGTGGCGGATCTGATCATAGGCCGATCAGCCAGCGCCATGGCGGCTGAAATCCGCCGGCTTCCCGAGGGTCGCTGGCACTATCTGATGACCGTAGACGGCTACGATACGCCCATCGCTTTGCGCGGCGCTGTGACCATCAAGGACGGCCAGATCGAGGTGGACTTCGCCGGCAGCTCTGAAGCGTCACCCCGGGGCATCAACGTTCCACTCACCTATACCCAGGCCTACGCCTCGTTTGGCGTTCGCTGCGTGGTGGGCAACGATATTCCCAACAATGCCGGCAGCCTCAGCCGGATAACGGTTACCGCTCCCGCTGGCAGTATTCTCAATGCCCCCAGGCCCTGCGCGGTCTCAGCCAGACATGCCATCGGCCAGATGTTGCCGGATGTGGTGCTGGGCTGCCTGGATCAGCCCCTGGGCGGCCAGGTGCCGGCGGAAGGCGCCTCCTGCCTGTTTGGGCCGGTCTTCATGGGCGGCGCCGGGGTCAGCGCCCACAGTCAATCTGAGCCCTTTGTGATCAATGCTTTCTATACCGGCGGCAGCGGCGCCCGGCCCGGCCAGGATGGCTTGTCCTGCACGGCTTTTCCGTCGGGGGTTCGCAGTACGCCGGTGGAGATCACCGAAAGCTCGTCGCCAATGCTGATACTGCACAAAGAGTTTATTCCGGACTCCGGCGGCGCCGGCATCTACCGGGGCGGTTTGGGTCAGCGGATGGAATTTACCCATGCCAGGGGTGAGGCCTTTGTGGTTTCGCGCATGTTTGACCGGGTTGGCCATCCGGCCAGGGGACGCGATGGCGGCGCCGACGGTGCTCCGGCCCGGACCTTTGTACACGGCGCCAAACCGCTGCCTGGCATGGGTCGCAATGAAGTTCCAGCGGGCGGCACCTTTGTTCTGGAAACTGCCGGTGGCGGCGGCCGCGGCGACCCACAGGCTCGCAGCCCCGAGGCCATCGCTCAGGATCTGCGCAATGGGCTGGTCAGTGCAGGGCAGTCCAGAACGCCGAAATAGGCCCAGCGCTTTGTCGCCCTGAGCCCAGGGTCATCAATCCCGAGACCCAGATGTGTTAGCTTCCTGCTTTGTGTTTGGAGAACGTTACGGTATGAGAAGAAAAATTCTGATGATTTCAATGTTGTGCGGCGCCGGCCCTTCACTGGCCCAGGTGGATAATCTAAGAATTACCGAGGTGGATCCGGCCACCGGGCAGGTGGAAATCACCAATACCGGAAACGCCTTTGTCAGCTCCACCAATCGGCCGTTTTGCCATCGGTTTTTTTATCAAAACGTGATTAATGCCAGCACGGACTTTGCCGCCGGCGGCATTGAACTGTTCTCCCTCAACAACCTAGATCCATCCTCAACGGACCTGTGGCTTTATCGATCCAGTCCGTTTGGCAGTGCCAGCAACATTGTTCATGGCCTGCAGTACGGCGGCGGACCCACCGGCCGAGCTGGCCTGGCCAGCGGCGTCGACCTTTGGTCCGGCGCCGCCAGCTTTGCCCCAACCCCGCCCGCTGGCATGACCCTGGCCTGGGATGGTTTCGGCAATACCGCTTTTGACTGGTACGTGGACGAAACCCCGTCCCTGGGCAGCGCCGACTCTGACGCCACGGGCACCGTGCCGCCGTCCACCGCCTTCCCCGCTGGCACCCAGGATTTTGAAGGGCTGCTGCTGGGCGATCAGCTGTCAGTGCTGCAGCAATGGCCCATCGTCAATTCAAGCCCGACCGGCGTATTTACTATTCGCACCGTCAGCGATGTGCTGGGAACTGCAGGCCCCCGGGGCAATTCCACCCGCTGGATGCGGATTCATGATGCTGACCCCACCGACGTCGAAAATCGCTTTTACGGCCCAACCATCACCGCGCCCAATCCAGCCAACTACGAATGGCGATTTTTCAGCGCTGCTGAAGCGGTGCCGCCGGCCAGCGGCGACAACTACCCTCGATACACCATCCAGCATGCGGAGATGGGCTTTGCCAATACCTGGGGCATCGAATACCGCGCCGACGGGGTTTATCTGGTGGTGATCGGTTCCGGTGGAACGCCGGCGGCGACGCTCATTCAATCCTCAAGTTACCCGGCTGATCTGGGCGTCTGGCAGGAAATATCGCTGCTGGTGGACTTTGATAACGCCACGGTGTCAGCCAGCATTGATGACCAGACCCCGGTGTCCCTACCCATTGATCTGGCGCCAACGGCTGACCCCGCGGTGTTTCGGTTCTGTTACCGCGGCGAGGGGGTTGGCAATGTGGGCACCTTCCTGATGGATGACGTATCCGTATCGGTGGATGACCCGGAACTGATCTTTAGCAACGGCTTCGAATAGCAGGGATGGGCTATACGGCCGTTAGGAAGGGCCAGCTTTGGCGAACGCAGTGACCGGGCCTGACCCTTCGCAGCAGTAAGACTATCTACAGCGAAGGATCAGACCACCGAAGCGCCGAATCACCCCGGCGCTCAGGCCGTCTTCAGCTGATCGGCAATGGGCAGGCGGGTGATCACTTTGCCGGTGGCAGCAGCAATGGCGTTGGCCAGAGCCGGTGCCAATGGCGGCGTGCCGGGTTCGCCGACGCCGGTGGGTGCCTCGCCGGAATTGACAATATGCACTTCAATTTTCGGCATTTCGCTGATTCGCAGGGGCTGGTAGCGATCAAAGTTGCGCTGATCCACCACCCCGTCGGTCAGGGTCACCGCCTCACGCAGTGCGGCGGACAGACCGTAGCCTATACCCCCTTCCATCTGGGCCTTCACCACATCGGGAGTGAGCGCTATTCCGCAGTCTACCGCGCACACCACTCGGTCAACGTTCAAGTCGCCGGATTCGCTTACGGTCACTTCCACAACCTCAGCAACGAAGCTATTGAACGATTCATGCACCGCGATACCGCGGCCTCTGCCCGGACCCAAATCCTTGCCCCAATCCGCCGCTTCAGCGGCTCGCTTGAGCACCGCCAGATGGCGCGGATGGGCCGCCAGCAGTTCCTCTCGCAGCTCGTAGGGATCACGCCCCATAGCCTTGGCCACCTGGTCAAAAAACACCTCAACGGCAAACGCATTGTGGGTGTGCCCCACCGATCGCCACCACAGCACCGGAACCCCGGTCAGAGGTTGATGGGCCTCAACCCGAACGCTGTCGACGGCATAGGGCAGCCCGTCCACGCCCTCTACCACTGAGGGGTCAAGATCACTTGTCATCATCGCCGCAAAGGGTGTGCCGGTCATGATGGACTGGCTGGATACCTTGTGATTCCAGGCGATCAGTTTGCCGGCCTCATCGATGCCGGCCTGCACCCGGTGAACGGCCATGGGGCGATAGCGCCCGGCGGCCATGTCGTCTTCCCTGGACCACTGCAGCTTGACCGGAAATTGTCCGTCGATGGCTTTAGCGATGGAAACCGCCTCGGCCACATAGTCGCTGTCCGGCACCGCCCTGCGGCCGAAACTTCCGCCGGCAAACTGGGTATGGATGATGACTTTGTCCGGGGTCAGGCCTGCAGCCGCGGCGGCGTTGCCCTGGTCCAGGGTTTGAATTTGTGAGCCGGTCCAAATCTCGCAGCGCTCAGCGCTGAGCTCTACCACACAATCCATGGGTTCCATGGTGGCGTGGGCAAGGAACGGAAAATAGAAATCGTGCTCCACGGTCTTGGCTGCCCCTGCCAGGGCTGCGGCTACGTCACCATCATTGCGCGCCTCAAGACCGGGCTGATCCAGCATGGCCTCAAAATCCGCCTCCATTTGAGCGCTGCTGCGGGTCTCCGCCGCAGTATCGTCCCACTGCACATCCAGTAAGCCTCGTGCTTTGTTAGCGGTAAAGTAGCTGTCCGCCAGCACCGCGATGCCCCGAGGAATTTCCACCACCCGCTCAACACCTTCCAGGGCCAGCGCCTTAGCCGGGTCAAAGGATTGGACTTTGGCGCCAAATCTCGGCGGTCGCTGGACCACGGCAATCAGCATGCCCGGGCGGCTGACGTCGATGGTGAACTGGGTGCTGCCGTCGGTTTTATCGGCAGAATCCAGCCGCGGCAAATGGGTGCCCAATAACTTGAAATCCGCCGGGTCCTTTAGATTAGGCTGCTCTGGAGGTGTCTGGGACGCCGCCAAACCCGCCAGATCACCGAAGCTGGCGGAAAGCTCGCCACTGCTGACCCGGCCGTCAGCGACGGTTATGCCTGCAGCCTCAACGCCCCACTGCTCAGCCGCGGCCTGCACCAACATGGCACGGGCGCCGGCGGCGGCTTGACGCAGTTGCATCCAGGAGTTGGCAATGGAACTGGAGCCACCGGTGCCCTGGATCACGCCAAAGGCAAGGTTGGCATAGCGGCTGGCATCAGCGGGCGCAAATTCAGCCCGCATCTGGGACCAGCTGGCGTCCAGTTCTTCGGCCACTATGGCCGGCAGACCCGTGGTCACGCCCTGACCCTTGTCCAGGTGTTTAACCATCACTGTGACCGTGTTGTCGGTCTGAATTCGGATAAAGGCGTTGAGCTCAGCGTCAACGGCTTGGGGCATCACCTTGTCCGCCCCAGCCAGCGGCGCGGCGGCCGGGTCAGTGTCGCTGCAGCCAATTAAAAATCCGGCGCCGCCAAGGGCACTGACGGTGAGAAAACCGCGCCGATTGAGCTGACCCGCGGTGGTCTTTGAAGGGCGCTGCTTCATGCTGAATCTCCGTTAAGTTCGCCGGCCGCCAGGTGGATGGCGGCGCGAATCCGGTGGTAGGTTGCGCAGCGACATAAATTACCGCCCATGGCCGCATCAATGTCGGCATCGCTGGGGGCCGGATTGCCTTCCAGCAGGGCGCTGGCAGACATCATCTGTCCGCTTTGGCAATAGCCGCATTGCACCACGTCGAGTTCGCGCCAGGCGTTTCTCACCGCCATGGCGGCGGCGCCGGCCATGCCTTCCACCGTGGTCACGCTGCGCCCCGCGACCGCCGACACCGGCAGCGCACAGCTGCGAGTGGGCGAGCCGTCCAGATGGACCGTGCAGGCGCCGCACTGAGCAATTCCGCAGCCAAATTTGGTGCCGGTGGCGCCCAGATTTTCCCGGATTACCCACAGCAGGGGCTTGTCTTCAGGTCCATCGACTTCCACCGATTTACCGTTAAGCTGGAATTGGATTGTCATGCTATTGCTCTCTCATCTGGAACGGGACCTGCAGCAGTGTAAACCACAATTGTGAAAGATCTGCGATTGGGTGGTGCAAGCAGGTCCGGCTTGAGCCACAATCATAAATTCACTTTATCCTGGAATCCACCGTGAGCGAGCTTCGAGACGCCTTTATCTGCGACGCCATTAGAACCCCTATCGGCCGCTACGGCGGCGCCCTCGCCAGCGTCAGAACCGACGACCTGGGGGCCATTCCAATGGCCGCCATTGTGCAGCGCAACAGCGCCCTGGATCCCGCCGCCATCGAAGAAGTCATTCTGGGCTGCGCCAATCAGTCCGGTGAAGACAATCGCAACGTGGCGCGGATGTCGGCACTGCTGGCCGGCCTGCCCGAAAGCGTTCCCGGTGCAACCATCAACCGCTTATGCGGGTCAGGCCTTAATGCGGTATCCATGATTGCCCAGTCTATTCAGTGCGGCATGCTGGAGCTGGGTATTGCCGGTGGGGTGGAGTCCATGTCCCGCTCGCCGCTGGTGGTGTCCAAGCCGGGCGCCGCCTTCGACCGCAGCCAGCAAATGTTTGATACCACCCTGGGCTGGCGTTTTATCAATCCAAAAATGAAAGCCCAATACGGCGTGGACGCGATGGCGGAGACGGCGGAGAACGTGGCGGCGGAATTTAGCGTCAGCCGAGAAGATCAAGATCAGTTTGCCCTGCGCAGCCAGCACAAAGCGGGCGCGGCCATTGCAGCGGGGCATTTTGACGGCGAAATTTGTCCAGTGACGATTCCTAAGCGTCGCGGTGATGCCATGGTTGTTGATCGCGATGAGCACCCGCGTCCCGACACCGACCTTGAATCGCTGGCGAGACTCAAGCCCTTTGTAAAAGCCGACGGCAGCATCACCGCCGGCAACGCTTCCGGTATTAACGACGGCGCTGGAGCGCTGTTACTGGCATCGGAAGCCGGCGTCAGGGACCACGGCCTGACGCCCTTGGCCCGGGTGGTATCTGCCGCCAGCACGGGTCTTGCGCCACGGATCATGGGGGTAGGCCCCATTGAAGCTTCGCGCAAGGCCTTAAAGCTGGCGGGATTGGCCATCACCGATATGGACGTTATTGAGCTCAACGAGGCCTTTGCCGCCCAGGGCCTTGCCGTGCTGCGAGGACTGGGGCTGGACGATGACGCATCCCAGGTGAATGCCTGGGGCGGCGCCATTGCCCTGGGCCACCCACTGGGCATGTCCGGCGCCCGCCTGGCCACCACCGCAGCCCGACAACTGAAACATTTCGGCGGTCGTTACGCCTTGTGTACCATGTGCATTGGCGTCGGCCAGGGTATTGCCCTGGTGCTGGAAACCGCCTGACTCGCAGCCTTACTAGCCTTAACTTTGCCGGAACTATCCAATGACCAATGACTTGATGGAAAACTATAAGAAGGCCTACGACAACAAGCTGGGCTACGGCCAGCGACCTGCCCTAATTCTGGTGGATTTTGTTCAGGCCTACTTCGAGCCCGACTGTGAACTTTACTCCGACGTTCAAGCAGAGCTGGACAGCGCGCTGAGAATTCGAGATGCCGCGCGCAAAGCTGGTGCGATGGTGATCTACACCAACGTTGTGTACGACCCTAAAGGCATCACCGGCGGAGTCTTTTTCCGTAAGGCCAAGCCCCTGCGAAACATGGTGGTGGGAAGCCCCATGGGGCGCTGGCCAGACGGACTGACCCCGGCTGATGACGAGCTAATTATCAGCAAACAATATCCCAGTGCTTTTTTCGGCACCTCCCTTGCCAGCACCCTGACCGCCGCCGGCATCGACAGCCTGATCATCACCGGCCTTACCACCAGCGGCTGTATCCGAGCCACCTGCGTTGACTGCTGCTCCAGTGGTTTCATTCCCATTGTTGTGGCCGATGCCTGCGGTGATCGCCACCCGGACCCACACAACGCCAATCTATTTGATATGAACGCCAAATACGCCGACGTGGTGGACGAGGCCAGCGTGATGGACTACCTGGCAGGCCTTAGCCAGTGAGAGCGCTACTGTGTGACGCCTACGGCCCACCCGATAGCCTTAAGCTGGTGCAGCGCGATCCGCCGTCGCCGGGCCCCGGTCAGGTGCAGGTGCGGGTGACTGCTGCGGCGCTAAACTTCCCGGACCTGCTGATCATCGCTGGCCAGTATCAGGTTAAGGTTCCTCCGCCCTTTGTGCCGGGACTGGAAGCCGCCGGAGTGGTCAGCGCGGTGGGCGAAAACGTGCAAAACGTTGGTCTGGGAGATCGGGTAATGGTGAGCCAGAACCACGGCGCCTTTGCCGAGTATCTGGTAGCCGACGCCCGCACCGTGGTGCCGGTTCCAAAATCGCTTACCGATCTGCAGGCTGCCAGTTTCCTGATCACCTACAGCACGGCCTGCCATGGCCTCTATGACCTGGCATCCCTGGCTGAGGGCGAAATCGTGTTGGTGTTGGGAGCTGCCGGCGGCGTAGGCAGCGCGGCCATTGAACTGGCCAAGGCCCGGGGGGCGCAGGTTATCGCTGCTGCCAGTTCCTCAACCAAACTCAACTTTGCCCAGCAATGCGGTGCTGACGAAACCATCAATTACGCCCAGGTGTCGTTGAAAGATGAACTGAAGGTGCTGACCGCCGGCCGCGGCGTCGATGTGGTGTTTGACCCGGTGGGCGGAGAAATGGCCCAGCAGGCTCTGCGGGGCACAGCCTGGCACGGCCGTTATCTGGTGGTGGGTTTTGCCAGCGGCGACATCCCAAGCTTTCCGGCAAACCTGGCGCTGCTCAAAGAGGCCTCCATCACCGGTGTATGGTGGGGTACCTGGGCCAGCCGACACCCGGAGCAGCAGATCGCAAACATCAAGCTGATGACGGAGCTGGTGGCCGATGGCGCCATCAATCCGCGCATCGCCGGCAGCTACCCGCTGGAAAACTACGTTGAAGCCTTTGCTCAGCTCAGCGGTCGCAAAGCGGAGGGCAAGGTCGTATTCGACCTGACTTTGTGAGCTGGCCCCATGACCCGGCCATGGCCGTTCGCTTAACCGGGAAACGGCCCACTTGGCTACTCAAAATAACGGAGACCAACCATGACAGACCAAACCCTTACAGGCAGCTGCCTGTGCGGCAAGCTCAGCTATCAGGTAACTGGCGATCTTCAGCGCTTTTACCACTGCCATTGCAATCGCTGCCAGAAGGCCACCGGTACAGGTCATGCCAGCAACGTGCTGGTGGCCTCAGAGGCGGTCAACTGGACTGGTGATGAGAGCCTGCTGAAAACCTTCAAGGTGCCGGATGCTGAACGATTCAGCAGCCAATTTTGCAGCAACTGCGGCAGCAAAATGCCGCGCCACGTGCCGGCGCTAAAAATGGTGATCATTCCCGCCGGTTCTCTGGACTGTGAACCGGGCATCGCGCCCCAGGCCAGGATATTTTTTGGTTCCAGAGCCAGTTGGTCCTGCACCGCCGATGAAGGTCTGCCTCAGTTTGATGAGTACTCAACCTGATGAAAAAACGCCTGTTAGGCAAACTTGAGGTCTCATCCATAGGGCTAGGCTGTATGAGCATGTCCCATGGCTATGGCAAACCTGACACCCAGGAATCTGAAAAGACGCTGCTACGGGCACTGGAGCTTGGATACACTTTTTTTGACACCGCCGCGCTGTATGGCTTCGGAGCCAACGAATCGTTGATTGGCCGGGTATTGGCCTCCCGACGCGATGAGTTTGTGCTGGCCAGCAAATGTGGCATGTTCAGGGGCGCCGACGGCCAGCGTGAAATCAACGGTCGCCCAACGGTGCTGAGAAAAACCTGTCACGACAGCCTGCAGCGACTCAATACCGAGGTGATAGACCTTTACTATCTGCATCGCTGGGATCGCAATGTACCCATTGAGGACAGCGTAGGTGAGCTTTCCAGGCTGCAGGAAGAAGGCAAGATCCGCGCTATTGGTTTATCTGAAGTCTCGGCGCCGACGCTGCGAAAAGCCCACGCCACTGCACCCATCACGGCGCTGCAGTCTGAGTATTCCCTGTGGACCCGCAATCCAGAAATTGCGGTGCTGGATGCCTGCCGTGAACTTGGGGTCGGGTTTGTGCCCTTTAGCCCTCTGGGGCGAGCTTTCCTGACCGGCAAACTGCGCGACCCAGGCAGCCTGACTGAGGGGGACATCCGGCGCAATATGCCGAGATTTCAAGGACAGGATTTCAAGGCCAATGCACAGCTGCTGGACGGACTCCAGTCCTTGGCAAATCAGGCGGGATGTAGCATGGCTCAACTGTCCCTGGCGTGGCTACTGGGCCAAGGGGAGCACATCGTACCCATCCCTGGCACCTTTCGGCGTCACTTTGCTGAGGAAAACGCTCAAGCAGCGGAGGTTGAAATCAGCCAGTCCGTCCAGCAGCAGCTGGACCAGCTAATCAACCAGCATACGGTGGTTGGGGGACGCTATAACGCCGCCACCCAGAGCGAAATTGATACGGAAGAGTTTGACCAGCAGGAAGATCCGGGCTAATCCGCGGGCCGCCCCTCGCCAGTGGGGGGCGCAGCACCCGCCTCGTAGCGCCGTCCCAGAAAATAGCCAACCATGGCCCACAGGGCGGCAATGCCCGCGCCCACCCCGGCCACCGCCGCAAGGCCAAGACCAAGGCCCTGGGTTAGACCGGTAAAAAACCAGCCCATGATCACATCGCCGCCCCGATAGGCGACGATATCGATGACCGGTTTAGCCTTGAAGCGACTCTCCCGATCCACCTGGGTAAACAGCATTTCCCTGGCCGGCCGGGTGATCCCATAGTTGCCGGCCTTGGACACGATGTGCAGACCAACCGCCACCATCAGCAGCGGAGAAAAGGCCAGGATCAGCATTCCGGCTATGATCAGCACCGGAATCAAAGGCAGGGTTACGGGCATGCCCAATTTGGACACCATCCTGCCGGTGACCAAAAACGCCAGCACATAGGTCAGCGTATTCAGGGCCGCGTCCCGATAACCGTAGATGGCGGTGCGGGTTTCCACGTCAAAGGGCGCCAGCAGGTTTTTTTGTTCCAGATAGACAAATGAGCCGATGCCGGTATAAAGGATGATAAAGACCCCAATACCCAGCAGATAAGGGTTGGTGAAAAAGGCCTTAAACCCACTCAGAGGATTGCCGCCTATGCGCAGCTTTTCACCGGCCACCTGTAGCTGTGCATTGCCAAGCTCGGTGCTTTTTAGTTTGCTGAGCATCACGATGATGGGGATCGGTAATACCAGCATGGCGGCGGAAATCAGCATCAGATTTTCCACCCCCAGCCGGGTGGCAAAAACGCCGGAAATCAGCGGGCCGACGATGGCGCCAAGGCTGGCGCCGGCCGCAATAACGGCAAACAGCCGGCCGGCCTGGTCCTTGTTAAAGGTGTCGGCCATAAAGCTCCAAAATACCGATACGTGGAACAGCGCAAATACGCTGACCCAGAGGTAAAAGGCCTTATCAACCAACTCCGCGTCCTGGGATCCGCGAACGGCAAAGTAGAAGATCACAAACGATGCGGCAAACACCGTGTAGATCAGCGGCACCAGCTTGCTGAATGATATCCGGGATACGGCGAAACCATAGACGGCCACAATCCCAGTGCTGATAAAAAAGTTGATGGTCCACAGAAAGCTGACCTCAGCATCGGACCAATCGCTGGCCAGGGCGTCGCGCACCGGACGCAGAATGTAGTAAGCCGCCATCAGAATAAACACAAACAGGAAAGACAGGCTGGCTGCCTTAACCTCGTTATCCTTGATGGTGGTTATCTTCTGCAGTAACCGGATCGCCAGCGATGGGCTGCCCTCAGACATCAATACACCTCTCAGGAATGGGGCTGTTAGGCCGCGGATGAGTTAGCAGCATAGGGTCAACGGGGCTGAAAACCAAAGACCGACTTGATCTCCAGATATTCCTCAAAGCCATGCCGCCCCCATTCCCGGCCCAGTCCAGATTGTTTATAGCCGCCAAAAGTAGCGGCAAAATCCCCTGGCGCACCGTTGATGTGAACGTTGCCGGTACGAAGTCGGTTGGCCACAGCCTGGGCCCGCTGGAGATTGGCGCTGGAGACATAGGCCGATAGCCCGAAGGGCGTGTCGTTGGCGATTTCAACCGCCTGATCCTCTTCGTCATAGGGGATGATGCTGAGCACCGGGCCAAAAATCTCTTGCCGGGCGATGGTCATGTGATTGCTGACCTGGCTGAATACCGTGGGCCGGACAAAAAACCCGACGCCCACCCCGTCGGGTTTCCCCAGCCCCCCGCAGACCAGTTTGGCACCCTCATCGATGCCCTGGCCGATCAGCTCCTGAACTTTCACAAACTGGGCCTCATTAGCAAGGGGCCCAACCCGGGTTAGCGGATCCGTGGGGTCACCGACCACCGCTTTGGCGGCGGCTGCCGCAGCCAGGGTTTCCACTTCAGCCAGGCGTGCTCGGGGCACCAACATGCGGGAGGGCGCATTACAATTTTGACCGGTATTGAGCAGCATACCCGCCATACCCGCGCTGACCGCCTTTTCGAAATTGGCATCGTCCAGCAAAATATTCGGAGATTTGCCACCCAGTTCCAATGCCACCTTCTTAACCGTTGCTGCCGCAGCGGCGGAAACCTGGACCCCGGCCCGGGTTGAACCGGTAAAGGAAATGAAGTCGATTTCCGGGTGGCAGGCCAGCATTGCCCCCACGCTGGGGCCATCGCCATCCACCAGGTTGAACACTCCCTGGGGGACGCCCGCCTGACGCAGGATATCGGCAAACACATGGGCTGACAGCGGCGCAAATTCGCTGGGCTTGAGCACCATGGTGCAGCCAGCCGCCAGCGCCGGTACTACCTTGCAGCCGATCTGGTGGATGGGCCAGTTCCAGGGCGTGATCATGGCGCAAACCCCTATGGGTTCACGCTGAATACGGGTGGTCCCCAGGTCTTCATGAAAGCTATAGCTGTCCAGCACCTGACTGACGATTTTCAAATGGCTGAGCATAGTGCCGGCCTGAACCGGTAACGCCAGCGCCGCCAGTGGCGCGCCCATCTCGGTGCAGATCGCTTCAGCCACCTCCGCCATGCGGGATTTGTAGACCGAGCGGATAGACGCCAGCAACTCCAGCCGCTGCTCCCTGGAACTGATTGAGTAAGCGGGAAAAGCGCGCCGGGCGGCGGTGATGGCCCGCTCTGCATCGGCCTCGTTGCCAAGCACTATGCTGGCGACGGGTTCAGCGGTGGCGGGATTGATGACCTGGTGATGCTGGTCAGATGCTGGGCTCACCCACTGCCCATCGATAAAAAACTGCTGCAGATTTTTCACGCCCTGGTCTCCCGATTAGCGTTATTCATAGACTCATATAGGGCTGATACAGCAAGCGAGCATGCAGGCCGTTGAAGAAAGCCTCCCATGGCTTGTTCTAAATACGGCCAAGCGCTAAGGGATAAATATCGCCGCTGGATTTTCCAACAGATCTTTTAACGACTGCACCATAGCAGCGGCGTCAAAGCCGTCAACAAAGCGGTGATCAAAGGAGGTGGACAGATTCATCATTAAGCGGATCTGCACCTGCCCATCAATCACCATGGGTCGCTGAACGGCCTTATTGATGCCGATGATCCCCACTTCCGGTTCATTGATGATGGGGGTGCTGGCAATTCCCCCCAGTTTACCCAGGCTAGTTATGGTAATGGTTGATCCACTGAGCTGGGTCCGGGTTGCCCGGTTGTTTCTGGCAAGCTTTGCGGCTTCCGCCATGGCCTTGGCCAGGGATCGAAAATCCAGCGCCTCTGCGTGATGGACCACCGGCACCTTCAGTCCGTCGTCGGTTTGGGTGGCAATACCCAGATGCACCCCATGATGACGAACAACCACATTGCGCTGAGCGTCATACAGGGCGTTGCATTGGGGGAAATCCCGAAGCACACGGATTAACGCTGCGCCAATCAGGGGCAAATAGGTAATCCTAGGATGATCCCCTGAGCCGTTCAAATACTGTCGCAGAGACTCAAGCTGGGTGATGTCTACCTCTTCCACGTAGGAAAAGTGTGGGATGTTGCGCTTGGCCTCAGACATGCGCTGGGCAATCACCCGGCGCAGCCCCACGACCTTGATCTCTTCGGTGCCGGTGGCCCTGACACCCGGGCTTCCGGCTGAAATAGCGGATCCATCGCCACTACCAGTGGTAAATGCCTCCACATCGCTACGCAGGATGCGACCTTTGGGGCCGCTGCCGGTGATGGCGTTGAGATTGATATTTTGCTCCCGAGCCATGCGCCGGATACTGGGAGATGTTAGAACCTTGGGCTTTGGAGCAGCATCAGATGGGGTCGCAGCTTCAGCAGTAATGACCTCCCCGGCAACCTGCGCCGTTGCCGCGGGCGTTGCCGTTGCCGCGGGCGCTG
>CAYGPO010000032.1:25116-30830 GCA_964351665.1 uncultured Gammaproteobacteria bacterium
CAGATTCAATGTCGTCTGCGGTGTCCACGGTAACCAGCGCTGCACCAACCGCCATCATGGCACCCGCTTCGCCGTGGATCTGACGAATTTTTCCGCTCACCGGCGAGGCGACTTCCACCGCCGCCTTGTCCGTCATCATGTCCACCAGAGGATCGTCCTCAGTGATCTGTTGCCCGGCAACAACGTGCCATTTGGCAATTTCAGCTTCCACCGTCCCTTCGCCCAAATCCGGCAGCTTAAAAACAAATTCACCCATGAGACATTACTCGATTGATGCCAGCCAGCATGCGTTTTTGACCCGGAAAATATTGCCATTCAAAGGCATGAGGATACGGCGTATCCCAGCCCGCGACACGTTCAATCGGTGCCTCAAGGTACCAGAAACATTGTTCCTGGATGGTGGCTGACAGCTCAGCTCCGAAACCACTGAAACGGGTGGCCTCATGGGCGACCAGACAACGACCGGTTTTCTGAACTGACTGTACCAAGGTGGGCACATCCAGGGGCGCCAGGGTCCGAACGTCAATGATCTCAGCATCCACCCCGGCAAGTTCGGCCGCACGTTGGGCAACGTGGACCAAGGTGCCATAGGTCACGATGCTCAGCTCAGTGCCGGCTTTGACCACCTCCGCCTTGTCCAGGGGCACGGTGTAATAGTCCCGCGGCACCTCACCCTTGGGGTGGGTAGTCCAGGGCACCGCCGGCTTGTTGGGGTCGCCATCGAAGGGGCCGTTGTAAATTCGCTTGGGCTCAAAGAACACCACCGGATCATTGCTCTCAATGGCGCTAATCAGCAGACCTTTGGCGTCATAGGGATTGGAAGGCATGACGGTTTTGATCCCGGAAATATGAGTAAAGATCGCCTCCGGACTTTGGGAGTGGGTCTGGCCGCCGCGAATACCACCGCCGCAGGGTGTGCGTATGGTCACCGGCGAGGACTGCTCACCGCCACTTCGGTAACGCAGCCGGGCCAGCTCGCTGACGATCTGATCAAAACCCGGATAAATATAGTCAGCAAACTGAATCTCAGCCACGGGCCGTAGTCCATTGACGCCAATGCCAATGGCCGAACCGATAATGCCGCCTTCGGCGATGGGCGCGTCTATCACCCGGTGCTCTCCATATTTGCGCTGCAGCCCCTCGGTGCAATTAAACACACCGCCGAAATAGCCCACGTCCTGACCCAACACAATCACCGTGGGATCGCGCTCCATCATCACGTCCATGGCCGAGTTGATCGCCTGCACCATGTTCATTTGAGCCATGATCAGTTGTCCTCCAGCGCCAGCATCTCATCTCGCTGAGCAGCCAGGTAAGGGGTCATCTCCTCATACACATCGTCGAACATCTCTCGAGGGTCCAGCTGCGGACCGTCATTCATGGTGCCGTAGGTACTGGCTTCCTTCCACGCCTCGGTGATCTTGTCTTTGAGCTCCGCCTCCAGGGTCAGATGGTTTTCCTCACTCCACTGCCCTTCCCCGATCATGTGTTGCTTAAGTCGCTCAATGGGATCACCCAATGGAAAGGCGGCCCACTCTTCCTTCGGCCGATAGCGGTTGGGGTCGTCACTGGTGGAGTGGGCACCGGCGCGATAGGTCACCAGCTCAATCAGAGTTGGCCCGGCTGACTTTCTGGCCCGCTCAGCGGCCCAGCGGGTCACCGAATACACCGCCAGCAGGTCGTTGCCATCAACCCGAATGCCGGGAATGCCAAGCCCAAGGCCCCGGGCAGCAAATGAACGTCGCTCGCCGCCTGCAAACCCCTGAAAGGTGGAAATGGCCCACTGGTTGTTCACTACGTTCAGTATTACCGGCGCCTGATAAACCGCGGCAAAGGTTAGCGCGTGATGAAAATCGGCCTCCGCCGTGCTGCCATCACCCACCCAGGCGGCGGCCAGGTGATCTTCACCCTTGATGGCTGATGCCATGGCCCAGCCAACGGCCTGGGGGTACTGGGTGCCCAGGTTTCCAGAGATCGAAAAGATATTGCCTTCCTGATTGTGATACATCACCGGCAGCTGGCGGCCTTTGCACATGTCGTTGGTATTAGAAAGGCACTGGGAAATCATTTTGACCAGGCCGGTGCCGCGCAGTATGTACAGGCCCTGCTGGCGATAGCTGGGAAACAGCATGTCCTTGGGCTGCAGCGCCATACCCTGGCCTACCGCCACCGCCTCCTCGCCCAGACACTTAACGTAAAAACTGATTCGACCCTGACGCTGCATACGATGCATGCGGTCATCCAGGGCCCTGGTTAACATCATCTGGCGCAGTGCCACCTGCAGCTCAGAGGCCTCCAGATGGGGATTCCAGGGTCCTTTAGCCTTATGGTCATCATCCAGCACCCTGACCAGTTCGTGAGCCAGATGCTCCATCTCCGCGGTGGCTGTGAGGGTGGCTGGGCGATCGACGGCGCCGGCTGGGGATAGTTTCAAATTGCTGAAATCCGGCTTGTCACCGGGACGGGCTGAGGGTCTGGGTATATGAAGTCGCGAAGAGTTGGCCATGAACGTTGCGCAAACTGAGACGAAAGGATGTGAATTTTCGACTAACCACCGGGATTAGGCAACCTTGACAATCGCCTTGGATGTCAGTGATGGGATCGGCAGCTGGTTGAAAATCTCAACTTCGATGCTACATTAACCCGATGATTGGTGTTCAAGTCCTTCCCAGGCTGCAAATCTGGCTGTTTTGCGCAGCGCTATTTAGCGCCCAGCTGGTGCTGGCAGATCATGCCTATCAGCACGACTCCGAGCCCCACCCCAGCTCCTGTGAGCTATGCCTGCAGAGTTCCGCCGGGGGCGACAATGCCCTCTTACCGGCATCTCAGCTGGAGTTCAGCGCCGCTGATGAGGCTGAACATCCCCTTTGCCGCGTGCCGGCCAGCACCGCGCAATCGCTCTTTACAAACCATCAAGCAAGAGCTCCACCTCTGTCCTGATCGGCTCGTCCCAACGAGCCCGCGGTTGATCCATCGATAAACCCCGATTCCTGGCCGCAGCCCCCATGGGCGGCGTTCCTAACAGAGACAGATTTTGTCGCGGCCTAACCAGGGCCGCGGCGCGGAGCAATGAGCATGAAACCTTTTTCTATGACCGCAGGCCTGTGCCTGCTGGGCACATTACCCACAATCCAGGCCCAGCAGCCCGCCACCAACGATGACAGCAATGCACCGCTGGAGGAAATCGTGGTAACGGCCACCCCGCTGAACACCAGCGAGCTTGAGATGACCCGATCGGCCACCATTTTATCCGGCGAACAGCTTCAACGCAGCCTGAGCAACAGCATTGGCGAGACCGTGGGTAACCTGCCGGGGGTGCACAGCGCCTACTTTGGTCCCGGGGTGGGTAGGCCCATTATCCGCGGCCAGGATGGCCCCCGGGTAGCGGTGCTGGAGAACAACATCTCAAGCAATGATGTTTCCAACGTCAGCGCCGACCACGCGGTTTCCGTTGAGCCCTTTTTAGCCCGCCAGATTGAGGTTCTCAGAGGGCCAGCAACCCTGCTTTATGGGTCTGACACCATCGGCGGCGTGGTCAACGTCCACACTCACCGGATTCCCAGTCGTGCTGATGGCGACGGCATCGACAGTAGCTTTACCGCCCAGGGCAATAGCGTTGCCAACGAGCGGTTCGCTGGCGCGGAATTCAACTATCGCTATGCCCTTGAAGGGGGCGGCGGCCTGGGGTTTCACTTAGATGGCTTCAGCAGGGATACCGACGACTATGATATTCCGGGCTTCGCCGAAGCCGACCCGTCGGCGAACGAGGATTCCGGAACTCTGCCCAATAGCGCGGTGGAAAGCGACGGTTTTGCCGCAGGCTTTGGCTACCTGGGCAACCGTTGGGAGGCGGGCCTGTCGGTCAGCACCTTTGACACCTTCTACGGCATTCCTGGCCACGGCCATGAGGAGGGTGAGGAACAGGACCGTCAAAAGGGCGAAGAAGAAGAAACGGTTTCCATCGATCTCAGCCAGGTTCGTATCGACGGGCGGCTGATTGTGGACGCGCCGATGGCTCATTTTGAGACCCTCAAACTGCTGGTGTCTCACAACAACTATGAGCACCAGGAGCTGGAAGGGGTAGAAATTGGCACCCGCTTTGAGGCCGATACTCTGGAAAGCCGACTAGAGCTGACCCACCAGCCCCTGGCCGGCTGGCGCGGCGTGGTAGGTCTGCAGTATCAGAATCGAGATTTCTCGGCCCTGGGTGAGGAGGCCTTTGTTCCTCCCAGTGAAACCGATCAGATCGCCCTGTTTGCTTTGGAGGAAAAACAGCTGGGAGATTTCAGGCTGGAACTGGGGCTGCGGCTTGAAGACCAGCAAATTACGACGATTACGGGCCAACGAGCAGATCACTCACCGTTCAGTGTCTCCGCCGGCACGGTCTGGGCCTTTTCCCCCAGCATGCGCCTGGCCTTGAACCTGGCCAGAGCACAGCGGGCGCCATCAGAAGAAGAGTTATTCGCCAATGGCCCTCACCTGGCAACTGAGACGTTTGAAATCGGCGACTCAACCCTCGGTGAGGAAACCTCAACCTCTTTTGAGGTAGCCCTGCGCGGCGAACGGGGCCCGGTCAGCGGCAGCCTGACCTTCTTTCATAACGATTTTGATGATTTTGTCTATCTGCTGGACACCGGCCTGGAAGAAGACGGTTTGCCGGTGCGTCAGTGGGTGCAGGACGACACCGAACTATCGGGTTTTGAAGGTGAGGTCGCGTTGCGGATAGCAGAAACTGCCACCGGCTACTGGCAGGCCAGTGCGTTTTTCGACACCGTCAAGGCCGAGCTGGACGACGGCAGCAGTTTGCCCCGAACCCCGCCCACCCGCATTGGCGCGGGACTCGACTGGTACTCAGGGCCCTGGCAGGTCGGGGTGGACGCGGTGGAATACAAGAACCAGGACGACACCGCCCTGTTGGAAACCGCCACTGACGGCTACACCCTAACTAACGCTAATCTAAGTTACCGACTTGCTACCGGCAGAGGGATTGAGTGGCAGCTGTATGTTCGGGGAAGAAATCTGGCAGATAATGAGGCCCGCAACCACACCTCGTTTCTAAAGGATATTGCGCCGCTGCCGGGCAGGAATTTTGTGCTCGGACTGCGTGCCACCTTCTGAGGCAGCTGAATGATTCCATCCAGCCCGGCACGTAGACGTGCCGGGCTGGCTGGGCTGGGCTGTGTCAGTAAGTACCGGTTTGCTGATCTGAACCTTCGCCCTGTTCATGGGCCGTAGGATTGGTAACGCCTCGCTCCGAGGCCCAGAACACGCCCTCAACCTCAGCCAAGCCGCGTTCCCGCGCTCTGACAGCCATTTGTCTGGCCATATCTTCGCCATAGCGGTTCACAGCAAAGGTGGATTTAGCGCTCACCCCCGGTGAGGTGGGCCAGTTGGCCTCCCAATACCAGGACTCCCGCAGGGTCCCATCTTTCAGTTTGTAGCGCTTCGCATATCGGTACACGCCGCTGATGCCGGTTTGGTTGTTTGAACGCAAAATTGAAGCAAACGCCTTACGGGACAGGGGCGGGTGCCGGTTTAGCAGCGAGTCCCGGTAGGCCTTAGCAGCCTGCAGGGCCTTGGCGCAGCCTGCGTATTTTTGGTCGGGGAAGTTCTTTACCAGCCGCTTGCCCCTGCGGCGCAGGCTCACACGCCAGGCGTGGGCCCGCTCCTGTTCCGAGTCAATTCGAGAAATGCCGTAGAGGTCTTCGCTGTGT
>CAYGPO010000032.1:30930-37282 GCA_964351665.1 uncultured Gammaproteobacteria bacterium
GGCCCGCTCCTGTTCCGAGTCAATTCGAGAAATGCCGTAGAGGTCTTCGCTGTGTGCTTCCATCGCTTTATCCGTTGATCGTTATACAGGCCCAATGCCTGGTCTGGGTCTGGTAAAACACATACAAATAACGTGCCAGAGCCATGGCCCGTGGGCAGAGGCCTATTCTGGCTGATACCGTTCCTGCGATCTGGCTATGGTCTTTGGTATTGGCCCCGAAAAATGGCCCAAACTGGTGCTCACTGCACCATCGCGTAGCGGGTCAACGCAGCCAAGCTGGGGCGACTCTTAGGGGACGAATAGAGCAAAGGGTAGGTTCAGCGATCAAGTCCTAACCTTGTCATCATAATCACCAGGGGCAATGCTAAGGTGGCGGATCAAAAGCGGCGGTAATTTCTATCTATGTTCGCCGCTAGGAGTCTGGAGATTGCCTAACATGACCGATAAATTCATCGCCGCTGGATGTTCTTTGCTCAAGGGGCTGGTGGCCTTGGTCAGCGCGTACCTGTTGGCAGGCTGCCAAGCTGAGCCCCAAGGGGCCGGTCAGGCGCCAGCACCCGCCCAGGTCACTATCGCCCAACCTGAACAACGAAACATCACCGACTGGGACGAGTTCACCGCCAGAATGGCCGCAGTGGAGGCGGTGGAGGTGCGGGCACGGGTAGGCGGTTATTTGGCGTCGGTGGATTTTGCTGACGGGGAAATCGTCGAACAGGGACAGCTGCTGTTTGTGGTTGATCCTAGACCCTTCGAGGCGGCGGTGGCTCAGAGCAGAGCCCTGCTGGCCCAGGCGCAGGTCAGCGCAAAACTGGCTGCCAACGATCTGGCCCGGGCCCAGGACCTGTTCAGCTCCCGGGCGATCTCTGAAGAGGAATTTGATGCCCGCACACAAAATCTGCAGTCGGCAAAATCCGCCGTACAGGCAGCTGAGGCAGCCGTCAGCCAGAGCGAACTGGAACTGGAGTTCACCAATATCCGAGCGCCCATTGCCGGCCGCACCAGTCGCGCCCTGGTTACCCGGGGTAACCTGATCAGCGGCGGCGCGGAGGCGGCTACTCTGCTTACCACGATCGTCAGCCGGGACCCCATCCACGCCTACTTCACCGCCGCCGAAGATGCCTACCTCAGATATCAACGATTAGATCAGTCCGGCGACCGACCCAGCTCTAGAACCGCCCCCAACGCCCTGCGACTGAAGGTGTCCGACGAGGAAGGTTTTGCCCATCTGGGGCAAATGGATTTTGTTGACAACGTGGTTGATGCCGCCACCGGCACCATCGAAGGCCGAGGCATTTTCCCCAATCCCGACGGGATTTTGATTCCGGGCATGTTTGCCAAAGTCCAGCTGCAGGGGCGTGGACCCTATCCGGCGCTGCTGATTCCCGATACCGCCATAGGCACCGACCAGTCTCGTCAATTTGTCTTTGTGCTGGACGATCAGAACGTCGCCAGCCAGCAGCTTATTACCCCCGGGCGTCTCACCGAAGACGGCCTGAGGGTGGTTGAATCAGGCTTGACCGAAGCATCGCGGATTGTGGTTAAAGGACTGCAGCGGGTACGGCCAGGGATGACGGTGTCGCCCCAGACTCAGGAGCAATCGGCGGCGCCATGAACCTGGGACATTTCTGCATCGACCGGCCGCGCTTCGCCTCGGTACTGTCGATTTTTATTGTTCTGCTGGGCGCCATCGCTTACGGCACCCTGCCGGTGTCTCAGTATCCGGAGGTTGCCCCACCCACCATCGTGGTGCGGGCGGTTTACCCCGGCGCCACTTCTGAAATTGTCGCCGACACGGTAGCCACGCCCATTGAGCAGGAGGTCAACGGGGTAGAGGGCATGCTGTACATGCAGTCCAGCTCCACCTCGGACGGCAGCATGCAGCTGACCGTAACCTTCGAACTGGGCACGGACCTTGACAATGCCCAGGTGTTGATCCAAAACCGGGTTGCCGCCGCGGAGCCGCGGCTGCCCGAAGAAGTGCGTCGACTCGGGGTAATTACTCAAAAAAGTTCTCCCGATTTGATGATGGTGGTGCACCTGCTGTCCCCGGACGACAGTTTCGACCAGCTGTATATTTCCAACTACGCCCTGCTGCAGATCCGCGACGTACTGGCACGAATTGATGGCGTGGGCAGCATCACGGTGTTCGGCGCCCGGGAATACAGCATGCGGGTGTGGCTCAATCCTGACCGGCTGGCTCAGCTGAGCCTCACCGCATCGGACGTGGTCAACGCCCTGCGCAGTCAAAACGTTCAGGTGGCCGGCGGCAGCCTGGGCCAGCCGCCCCTGGATACCAACCGCGCCTTTCAGTACACGGTTAATACCCAGGGCCGATTCACCGATGCCCAGCAGTTTCGTGAGGTGGTTGTTGCCTCCGGGGAAGGCGGTCGACTGGTGCGACTGGGAGACGTTGCAGAGGTGGCGCTGGGCGCCAGGGACTACGTTACCAACAGCTATCTTGACACCGACCCGGCGGTGGCCATGGCGGTCTTTCAGCGCCCTGGGAGCAACGCCCTGCAGACCGCAGAGCAGATACTTTCCACCATGGAAACTCTGAAACAGAGCTTTCCAGACGGCCTCAACTATCAGGTGGTGTACAACCCCACAGAATTCGTCGCGGAGTCAGTCGCTGCGGTTTACACCACAATCATCGAAGCCGCGCTGCTGGTGATCTTAGTCATTTTGGTGTTTTTGCAGGACTGGCGGGCGGCACTGATCCCCATTGCCGCCATTCCCGTGTCCCTCATCGGCACCTTCGCCGTGATGGCGGGCTTTGATTTTTCACTCAATAACCTATCGCTGTTTGGCCTGGTGCTGGCCATCGGCATAGTGGTAGACGATGCCATCGTGGTGGTGGAGAACATCGAACGCAATATGGAACAGGGCATGGCCCCCAAACAGGCCGCCCGGGTAACCATGACGGAGGTGGGCGGAGCCTTGGTTTCCATTGCCCTGGTGCTCAGCGCGGTGTTTATTCCGGCAGCCTTCCTGGGCGGCATATCCGGTCAATTTTTTCGCCAGTTTGCCTTAACCATCGCCTCCGCCACCATCATTTCCGCCCTCAACTCCCTGACCCTCAGCCCAGCCCTGGGAGCCATATTGATGCGACCCAAGGGAACCGACCAGAGCGCATTCGGACGCCTCTGGGAGAGAGTGCTGGGCGGATTTTTTCGACTGTTCAATCGCAGCTTCGAACGTCTGGCAACGGCCTACGGCAACGCGGTGTGTCGGTTCAGCAGGCGCCCGGCAATCTCGCTGCTGCTGTTTGCGGTGATGATAGGGCTGACGGCGCTCGCGCTGCAGCGGGTGCCCGGCGGGTTTATTCCAGCCCAGGATCAGGGCTATATCATTGTGGCCGTTGAGCTGCCCAAAGGAGCCTCCCTGTCCCGCACCGACGACCTGATCAAAAAGGCGGTGGGCATCATCACCGAAACCCCGGGGGTAAACAAGGTTGTTGCCTTTGCCGGATTCTCAGGCGCCACCTTTGCCAACGCCTCCAACGCCGGCGCCATGTTTGTCACCCTCAAACCCTTTGCTGAACGAGGGCCGGAGCAGTCCGCCAAAAACATTGTCAATCAGCTCTGGGGCAGACTGGGCAGCCTGCAGGAAGCCCAGCTGTTTGTGATTGCCCCGCCAGCGGTACGCGGGCTGGGCAACGGAGCGGGGTTTAAGATGATGGTCCAAGATCGCAGCGGACGAGGGCTGAAAGCCCTGGAAAACGCCAGCTGGGAGCTTATTGGCAAAGCCAATCAAATGCCCGAGGCGACCCAGGTATTCACCACCTTCAGTACCGCCTCGCCCCAGTATTTCCTGGACGTGGACCGGATCAAAGCAGAAAAGCTCAATCTGCCGGTGGAGAACGTGTTCCAGACCCTTCAGGTGTATTTGGGGTCAGCCTACGTCAACGATTTTAATCTGTTTGGCAGGGCCTACCGGGTCACCGCCCAGGCCGATGGGCCGTTCCGGCTGGAACCCTCGGACATCCTGCGCCTGCGGGCCCGCAACAGCGATGGCGCTATGGTGCCCCTGGGCTCGGTGGCGACGCTGCGAACCGCCACCGGCGCCGACCGTGTGGTTAGATTCAATCTGTACCCAGCCACCGAGCTGCAGGGCACCTCGCCGCCGGGGGTGTCGTCGGGCCAAACCCTCACCGCGATGGAAAACCTGGCCCGGGCCAGCCTGCCCAGCGGCATGAACTTTGAGTGGACCGAACTGGCCTACCAACAGCGCAGCGGCGGCAACGCGGCGCTGCTGGTTTTTCCCCTCAGCGTGCTGTTTGTCTTCCTGCTACTCACCGCCCAGTACGAAAGCTGGACCACGCCCATCGCCATCTTGCTGATTGTGCCCCTGTGCATCCTGTTTGCGCTGATGGGCATCGCTGTGCGGGGCATGGACAACAATATTCTGACCCAGATCGGGTTTATTGTGTTGATTGGCCTGGCCAGCAAAAATGCCATCTTGATCGTGGAATTTGCGCGCCAGCGTGAAGCCGAGGGTAAAAGCATTTACGACGCCGCAACCCTTGCCGCACAGCAGCGACTAAGGCCTATCTTAATGACCTCCTTTGCCTTCATCCTGGGCGTGGTGCCGCTAATGCTGGCCAGCGGCCCCGGAGCGGAGATGCGTCAGGTGCTGGGGACCGCGGTCTTCAGCGGCATGCTGGGCGTTACCCTGGTAGGCCTGTTTCTTACACCAGTATTCTATGTGGTGATCCGACGCTGGGTCCGTGGCCCCAAACCGGCGGAAGCCACAGACCTGGAACCCAGCGCCGGAGAATCGTCATGAGTGTTGGCAAGGCGCAATTAGGGCCTGCACGGCTCACTAGCTGCGTGTTGGTCTGCTCACTGCTGCTGTCAGGCTGTGTAGTTGGCACCGCTTACCAGCAGCCCGAGCTGACCCAGGATGTCAGCTATCTCAATAGCTCAACCGCATCGGTGACCGCTGGTGAGGTAATGCAGCAATGGTGGGTGACCCTGGGGGAGCCCGAGCTGATCAGCCTGGTCAACCAGGCCCTTGAGGTCAACAACAGCGTAGACATCGCCCGGGCAAACCTGCAACTGGCCCGGGCCGGCCTGCGTGAAATCGCCCGTACCCGCGCCCCGGTGGGCGACGCCAATGCCAGCGCCACCCGCCAGCGTCAGGGACAGCTTTTCCCTGGCTTCACTCTAGAACCCAACGAGCTTTATCGCCTAAGCATCGACGCCGCCTGGGAGCTGGATTTTTTCGGCCGGGTCCGATTGGCCACCGCCGCCGCTGCCGCTGATGTGCAGGTGGCTGAAGCCGCCCTTGCCGATGCCCAGGTCAGCATTGCCGCAGAGGTTGGCCTGGCCTTTGCCCAGATGCGCGGCGGCCAACGCCGGTTGGAGGTTGCCAGGCGCAACGCAGCAAACCAGCAGGCCACCCTGGACCTGACCCGGACCCTGCGAGACGGTGGCCGGGGCACTGACCTTGATGTGGCCAGAGCAGAAGCCCAGCTTCGGGCAACCCAGGCATTGATTCCCAGCCTCTACGCCGGCGTGCAGGGCCAGCGCTACCGGCTCGGCGTGCTGGTGCGCCAGACCCCCAGACAGATTGCTGAACAAATCACCCCCAACGGTCGTCTGCCCTTGATTCCGCTAAACGTGTCCGTGGGCGCACCCAGCGACCTGCTGCGTCGCCGGCCGGATGTCCGGAGCGCAGAGCGACAGCTGGCCGCCGCCACGTTTCGCAGCGGCGTTGCCACCGCCGAGCTCTATCCCCGTTTTGATCTGCTGGCCAGCCTTGGCCGGCAGGCATTTTCCGCCGGCGACCTGTCTAACTCTGACAACCGTAACTACAGCTTTGGTCCTGCCATCAGCTGGCCGGTGTTGGATCTGACCCGAGTCCGGGCCCGGATTGACGCGGCAGATGCCCGGGCCCTTGCAGCCCTCAACACCCTTGAGTTGACCTGGCTGGGGGCGCTGTCTGAAACCGAAACCGCGATTGTTTCTTTTGATAGCGAACTGGCCCGCACCGCAGCGCTGAAGGACGCCGCAGCCGCCAACGTCCGGGCCGCAGACCTGGCCCGTAAACGCTACCGGGCTGGCGTCGACAATTTTCTTCAGGTGTTGGACGCTGAACGCCGAGTGCTGGAATCAGAAGATCAGCTGGCCAGCAGTGAAACCGCCGCCGTAGTGGCCCTGATCGCCTTATATAAGGCCCTGGGCGGCGGCTGGGGTGAAGGGTAGCGATCATCGCCAGCCGCAATGGTTTGTGGCTAGCCCGCATTATTCATGAAGGTCGGATGACTCGGCTCAGCTGGCGAGTCCAGATTGGACTATCGGGCGAAAAAGCATAGCCTTAGCTATGGTTTGAGGCCGATGGTTCAAGATGG
>CAYGPO010000033.1:0-35548 GCA_964351665.1 uncultured Gammaproteobacteria bacterium
GAACTGCCTTCACCCAACGTGTATCGAAATGCGGCGGGTGAGCCGGGTCATAAATACTGGCAGCAGCAGGTGGACTACCAGATCCAGGCCACCTTGCTGGAACACCAGCGGCGCCTGCAGGGCAGCCTGACCATTGACTATCACAACCGCTCGCCGGACACCCTGCGCTATCTGTGGCTGCAGCTGGATCAAAACGTCTTCAAGCCCGATTCCCTGGCCGAGATGAGCAATGGCTTTGCCACCACCGGCCGCCGCGGTCCGCCGGTTCGCGCCGCCAAAGACAAAGAACCGCCGGGCCTCAGCCTGGACGAACTGAGGCGCAATCAGTTTCTGGCTGACACCGAGCCGGGTTACCAGATTCAATCGGTGAGCGCCGGTGGCAACCCACTGGCCTTTGTGATCGTCGGGACCCTGATGCGGGTGGATCTGCCCAAGCCTCTGATGCCCGGCGGCAAAACCTCGTTTTCCATAAGCTACGCCTACAACATTATGGAAGAGGACGCGGTCAGTGCCCGGGCGGGCTATGAGCATTTCCCTGATGATGAGCGCGAAGGCGGTAATGACATCTTTCTGATGGCCCAGTGGTTTCCCCGCCTGGTGGCCTACACCGACTATGAAGGATGGACCAACAAAGAGTTCTTGAGTCGCGGCGAGTTCACCCTGGAATTTGGCGATTATGAGGTCGCGCTCACGGTGCCCGCTGACCACATCGTGTCCAGCACCGGGGTGTTGCAAAACTCCGACGAGGTGCTGACCACAGCCCAGCGCCAGCGCCTGGCCTCGGCCCGCACAGCGGACAAGCCGGTGTTTGTGGTGACCGCTGAAGAGGCCTTGGAAAACGAAAAAGCGGGAACCGACGAGACCCGGACCTGGCGTTTTGTGGCGGACAACGTGCGGGACTTCGCCTGGGCCTCGTCACGCAAATTCATCTGGGACGCCCAGGGTTATCAGCAGGGTGGGGACGTTCAGCCCGAGGTGATGGCGATGTCCTTTTATCCCAAGGAGGGTGAGCCGCTGTGGTCCAAGTATTCCACCGCGGCGGTGGTTCACACCATGAAAGTGTACTCGCGCTTTTCCTTCGATTATCCCTACCCGGTGGCGCAGTCGGTAAACGGTCCGGTAGGCGGCATGGAATACCCCATGATCACCTTTAACGGGCCCAGGACCGATCTGCAAGATGACGGCAGACGAACCTATCCGCTGTCGGAAAAGAGTTTCCTGGTGGGCGTGGTGATCCACGAGGTGGGGCATATTTATTTTCCCATGACGGTCAATTCTGACGAACGCCAGTGGACCTGGATGGACGAGGGCTTAAACAGCTTTCTGGACGGTATCGCCAGCCGTGAATGGGACCCAGACATTCCCTGGGGCGTGGAGCCCAGGGACGTGATTGAGTACATGGTGTCGGAAGACCAGGTGCCCATTATGACCCAGTCCGACAGCGTGCTGCACCTGGGCCCCAACGCCTATCAGAAGCCGAACGTTGCCCTAAACATTTTGCGCGAAACGATAATGGGCAGGGAGCTGTTTGACTTCGCGTTTAAAGAATACTCCCGTCGCTGGCGCTTCAAACGGCCCACTCCGGCAGATTTTTTCCGCACCATGGAAGAGGCCAGCGGGGTGGATCTGGATTGGTTCTGGCGCGGCTGGTTTTACTCCACCGATCACGTGGATATTTCTCTGGATCGGGTCTATAAGCTGCGTCTGGATACTTTGAATCCCGATATCGACTTCCCTCGTCGTCGTCAGGAAGAGGCTGACAAGCCCAGCTCGATCTTTCTCCAGCGCAACCGGGAAGAAGGCCAGCCGGTTTGGAAAGACAATCATCCAGATATTCGCGACTTCTATGATGAGAACGACCAGTTCACCGTCACCAACGAGGACCGCAACGCCTATCTGAAGTTGCTCAATGAGATGGAACCCTGGGAACGGCAGGCGCTGGCTCGGGCCATCTCCGAAGACCAGAACTATTACCTGCTGGAGTTTTCCAACCTGGGTGGCCTGGTGATGCCGATCATTTTAGAGCTGAGCTTTGCCGATGGAGGCAGCCAGCGGATGGTCCTTCCGGCGGAAATCTGGCGTCGTTCGCCTCATCAGGTGAACAAGATGATCATCACTGACAAGGAATTGACTCAGGTGGTGGTGGATCCGCTGTGGGAAACCGCCGATGTGGATGTTGATAACAACCACTATCCACGCAAGATCATTCCTTCGCGGATTGAGGCGTACAAAAAAGAAGCCCGTGACCGCTGGTCGGACCGGGAGATCATGCGGGATCTAAACGCTGAAATTACCCCGCTGGAATCGGACTCCGACGCTGAGCCTTCAGCAGCGCCGCCGGAGCCTCCAGCCGAGACGCCCCAGGAGGCACCAACTGTGCCAGCAGCCCCAACCGAGGAACCCGGGTCGACTCCGGCCATCGGCACAGACGCCGGGGCTTAGTCGGCCATGGGCTGGATAAAAATTCTGGGGCTTCTCTCGTTGCTTTGGATGGCATCTATGGCCTCGAGCCACGAGCAGAAGGCCGTGGTCAGCACCGTGAGCCTGAATCAGCGCACCGGCCTGCTGGAAATCGTTCACCGGTTTTCACTGCACGATGTGGAGCATGCGGTGCGGGATCTTGGCTGGCGGGACTCCGACATCTTGGCAAGAGAAGGCGATCAACAGCGATTTGCGCGGCTGGTGACGGCACAGTTCTCTCTCACACTGGCACATCCGCTGCCCCTGCGGCTGGTGGGCCAGGAGCTGGAAGGTCGCTATCTGTGGGTGTATCAGGAAGTTGAAGCGGCGCAAGACCTGACGGCCTTGACGGTCTCAAGCACGGTGTTGCGGGATCTTTGGCCCAATCATCGCCATATGGTCAACGTCACAGTCAGTGATGAGCTACGGACCCTGGTCTTCACCAACCAGGTGTCCCAGCAAACTGTGCCGAGCGCAGCCCCTTCGCCGTGACCCAGCGCTGGTCGGTTTACATGATTGAGTCCAGCGACGGGCGACTGTATACGGGCATCAGCACCGATCCCACGCGTCGCTTTGCTGAGCACCAGGCAGGGGGCAGCCGTGGGGCGCGTTTTTTCCGGGGCCGAAGCCCCAAACGGATCGCCTACGTTGAGCCGGGACACACCCGGTCCAGCGCGCTGCAGCGCGAAGCGGCGCTCAAGAAGCTGAGCCGTCGTCAAAAGCTGCAGTTGATCTAAACCTCGCAGGTGTCATTTTTCGTTCTTTGCTTGTCGAAGTCAGGGTTCGCTTTCCTTGTGTCCATCGCCCGCTACGGCCCAAAACCTGGTGCCCTGGGCAGTGCATCCCAAGCCCGCTAGAAAAACTGCTGACGGGCTATCTGCTTGTAGGGTTGTGGGTTACAGTGGAGGTGGTACCTAAGGTCCCTCAACCCACGCGTTTGGGTGAAGGGTTAAACGGGAAGGCGGTGAAAAGCCGCTGCTGCCCCCGCAACGGTATGCACCTAAACGGCCACTGCGCCACTGCACCTGATCAAACTCGGTGTGGGAAGGCGGCCGGAACGCCACGGCGTTTGTGCAAGCCCGGAGACCGACCTCAAGGACACTTAACGTTGCTGGAGCAGGGGCTCATGGCAACAAGCCGACGACTCGGGTGGAGTCGCAGGAGAAATCCCATGTCTGAAATCAACAACCGTTCTTCCGATTGTAGCCAAAGCGTCACGGCGGCGGGCAACATCGCTAAACAACCCACGTTTTTCGTCCGTATGGGCACAGCGATCGCCAGTCGGCCGGACATCGTATTCCTACTGTTGCTGTTGGTGCTGGCACGGCTGGTTCCTCATCCCTGGAACGTCACGCCCCTGGGGGCTATCGCCCTGTTCGCCGGTGCCCGGCTCAATCCTCGCTGGTCCTGGCTGGTGGCGCTGCTACCGATGGCCATGGGCGATCTGTTAATCGGCGGCTACAACGCCACGGCCATGGCCTTTGTTTATCTGGGCATGGCAGGCACCGCGCTGATTGGCTACCTGTGGCTGGGTCAGCGCATCACCCTGGGTCGGGGCGCGGGCGGCGTGCTCAGCGGCTCACTGTGGTTCTTCCTGGCCTCAAACTTTGGCGTTTGGGCGGCCGGTTACTATCCCCCCACGCTGGCCGGCTTAATCGAGTGTTATGTCAAGGGTTTGCCCTTTCTGAACAACACCTTGGCCGGCGACAGTGTTTATGCTCTGGTTATTTTTGGTAGCTTTGCCCTGTTCAGGCGCTGGACTCCGGCAGCTGCTAGCCCGCATTGTTCATGAAGGCTGGATGGCTCGGCTCAGCTGGCGAGTCCAGGTTGCACCATCGGACGAAAGACCATAGCCAAAGCTATGGTTTGAGGTCGATGGTGCAAGATGGGCCGCCAGATGAGGCGAGACACCGACAGCGACACAATGTCAGCCGACGCCATTTTGGATTATCCACCCAGATGCCTGTAGAAGCTGGAATTCGCCAGGTCGTCAGCGATCAGCATGAATAATGCGGGCTAACCGTTGAGGATCGCTACCCTGCTGCCCAGTGCCACCGATATGGTGGTGGCGCTTGGGCAAGCGCACAATTTGGTGGGTGTATCCCACAGCTGTGACTTGCCGGCGGCCCTGGAACATCTTCCAAGGTTGACCAGCACCACGGTTCCCTTGCAGCGCAGCAGCGAACAGATCGATCACTTCGTCCGTGATCACCTGGAGACCCGCAGCGCCCTGTATGAACTCAATCTGGATGCCCTGGCCAGGGCGGCTCCCCAGGTGATTGTGTCCCAGGGCCTGTGCGATGTTTGTGCAGTGGCCACCGGCGATGTGCTGGCGGCTATTGAAGCCCTGCCGGGCAACCCGATCCTGGTAGACCTTAACCCGAACACTCTGGCTGATATTCTTGATGATCTGGAGCGGGTGGGTGCAGCGCTGGAGCTGCAGCAGGAGGCAAGCATCATCCGCGCTGCCCTGCAGCAGCGCATCGACTATGTGGCTGAACGAAACCAACGGGTGATGGCAGCCGACCGGCCCCGGGTCGCTTTTCTGGAGTGGCTGGATCCGCTGTTTAACGGCGGCCATTGGAATCCTGAAATTGTTGAGCTGGCCGGTGCCAGCGAAGTTTTCGGCAGCCCGGCGCAAGCGTCGGCGACCCGCAGCATCGATCAACTTGCAGCCTGCGATCCGGATATCCTGTTAGTGGCCTGCTGCGGCTATCGACCGCAACAAACCCTGTCAGACCTGAATAGTCTGCGAAGCAACCCGAACTGGTGTCAGCTGCGAGCGGTGAAAAACAACCGGGTTTTTATTGCCGACGGCCAGGACTACTTTGCCCGGCCCAGTCCGTCCATCGTGGACGCTCTGGAGCGATTGGCCGTGACCCTGCATCCCACCACCTGTGCCGGGCTGACCGCAGAACCGTTTCAGCGGATCCCGCCTTCGGACAACAGTCTTTAACGCGTCATCTGGATAATGTCAGAGGAACAAAAGTCCGAAAGCGCGTTGATACCCCAGGATTTTCACGACTTTGACGTGACAAGGCTCTCACAACAGTAATTTTTGACATTTTGTTACCTGGTCAGCGGAATTCTGTTGGCATACTGGCCAGAGACATTACCGCGATGGGGCCGCGACCGATGAAAACCAGCAAGCTGTTGATCCAGAGAATTTTTCTGATTCTGGCGTTTCTGTCTGCCGGGACGGCTTTGGGTCAGGAGGTGCTGGTTAATCGGTTTAAGCCTGATCTGCCTATATACCCCCAGTATTTTTCCGTTGTGCAGGGCGCAGAAGGCGCCGTCTATCTGGGACACGACCAGTCAGTATTGCGCTTTGACGGCAGTCGCTGGACGCCGGTGGAGTTGCCCACTCCCGGTGCGGTGCGCGCCTTGGGCCGGGGCGCGGACGGACGGATCTGGGTTGGCGGGACCGACAGCTTTGGTTACCTGCAGCGCGACGCCACCGGCGCCGATCGGTTGATTGACCTGACTCCTCGCTTTTCCGCAGATCTGGCAGATGAGCAGTTCGCTGACGTCTGGCGTTTGCTGATCACCGAAGACACGGTTTATTTTGTTGCCCTGCACCATCTTTTTGCCCTCAGTCTGGACGGCCAGCGCAAGGGATTTTGGCGCCATGAAGGGCGATTCGGCCAGGCGGTTTCGATGCTTGGTCAGACCTACGTTCAATGGCGGGGTCAGGGCATCAAACGGCTGCAGGACGACGGCCAATTCGCCCTGATTGAAGACGGCGAGGCCTTCGCTGAACCGCTGGTCAGAAACCTGGTCCCGCTAACCGTCGACAGCGCCTTGCTCCACACCATCGAACCGGCACTGTATCTGTGGTCGCCCACGGCAGGGGCACAAAAACTGGCCCTGGACCAGGATTACCCCATCCACCAACTCACCGATGCCAGGGCGGTGAATGAAAATACCGTGGTGTTCGCCGGAGCAGACGGCGTGGTTCGGGTTTTGGACATCGCCAAAGGAAGCTTTGAACAGGCGCAGATTGCGGCGACCTTTCTCAATGGACCGGCCCTGGCCGATGATGGCGCGCTGCTGTTTTCCAGCAACGAAGGCGTACTGAGACTGCCCTGGCCTGCGTCCTGGACCCGCTACGGCTCGTCGGGAAACTCCATGGGCTCGGTAAACAAATTGGCTCGGGCCGACGATCATCTTTTTGCCCTATCTGCCACCGGGGTTTATCGAGCGCCGGTTCAAAACGGCTCCTTGACCCGGCCCTTTGAATTTGTGCCCTTGGTGCTGCATGGGGAAGCCTGGAATCTCGCCCCCACCCGTGCCGGATTGGTGTTAGCTGCCAGCCATGACCTGCGTCTGGTCACCCAAGACAAGACCAAGACCCAACGAATAGGGCCCGACGGCCTTTACCCCCGGGTCCTGCTGGTTACGCCCGAGGCCAAGGGAACGGGCGCGCCAGAGGTGCTGTGGACCGGCAATGAGCACGGTCTATCGGCCTTTACCCTGCAGCAGGGCAACTGGCAAATGGTGGATCAGGTGGTGCAGCTGGGTATGCAGGCGACCAGCCTGGTAGCTGCGGCGGACGGTGGCGTTTGGCTGGGAACGGCTGACTACGGTCTGCAGCGGGCAGCCTTAACCTTTGATCCTGACCCGGACCTGGTGCTGCAGGCAGTGCCGATTTCCTCAGCCCAGGATGAGGCCGCAGACCATAGTTACGCCCAGGTCAGCAATCATGGCCAGGGAGTTCTGCTGAGCACACCCTCGGGCACCTTTCGCCTTGATGGAAGCCGCTTTGTTGCCGATGATCTTGGCGGCCTCAGCGACCTGAAACCCGATGGTGAAGTGGTCAGTTTTTTTGACGGCGTTGATGGTTCCTTATGGGCCCACAGCTACCGAGGTCTTTACCGGCGACGCAATGGACTTTGGACGGTCACGGATCTTGCGACCCTCAACTCCGGCGCCATTGAATCGGTAGAGCAAAGTCCCGACGGCTCTCTGTGGATTGGCGGCACCAGCGAGGTTTTTCACTATCTGCCCGAGCTGGTGGAGCGCCCGGGGACCGGCGCGCTGGCTTTGGCCGCCCTGGTCAGAGCCGCGGACCAGGGCTCGCCTGATCAGCGTTTGCCACTGGCGGGCGAACTGCAGCTGCAGGGGCGACAGCTTGGGGTCCGCGCAGAGTTTCTGATGACGGACCTGGAGCAGGCTGGGTCTACGGTGTTTCGCACTCGCCTGCTGGGTCTGTCCGACCAGTGGAGCCCTTGGGGCCGTTCGGGTCAGGTCATCTATCCGGCTCTTGAGCCGGGCAGCTACACCCTGGAGGCTGAGGCCAGAACAGGTTCTGGCAAGCTCTATCAGCTGCTACCACGCCAGTTTTCGGTGGTTCCCCGCTGGTTTGAATCAACCTGGCTAAGGGGGGTGTCCATTGTGGCCATGTTTTTGCTGGTAATGGCCTCGGTCACAGCCCTGCAGCGACGACAGGTCAAGCGACTGGCTGCGCGCAATGCCCAGCTGGATATCGTGGTCAGACAACGAACCCAGGAACTGCGCGCGGCCAACAAGAAATTGCGCAATCAGGCCGAAACCGATGCCCTCACCGGGGTTGGCAATCGACGGCTGTTCGATCAACGCCTGGATGAGTGCTTCGATGAGGCGAATGCTGAGGGTGGGGCGCTGGCGCTGCTGATGGTGGATGTGGATCACTTCAAACGTTACAACGATACCCACGGTCACCAGGCCGGAGATTGGGTGCTGTCGAAACTGGCCAGCGTGCTGTCGGACAACGTTCGCGGTGACACCGTGGTTGCGCGTTACGGTGGTGAGGAGTTTGCGGTGATAGTGCCCGGCTGCGACAACCTGTCCGCAGCACGGCTGGCCCGAAGACTGGTAGGGCAGGTGCAGAGCGAGCTGGGTGAGGTCACCATCAGCATTGGCGTAGCGGGTTATGAGCCGTCGAAAGACAGTGACCCCGGCAGCCTGGTCAGCCGTGCGGATGATGCCCTCTACAGCGCTAAGCGTCAGGGACGAAATCGTTTTGTTTTAGCCGCCTGAGTTAAATCCTCTCACTTGTCGGATCTCAGCTCCGCGACAGAATTTTCTGTCCGGGCCAACCCTTGGCTGGCGCGCATGGCGCTGGGTGACATGCCGAAGTTCTCATTGAAACCGTGGGTCAGATGGGAAAGATCATAAAAGCCCCAGTGCAGGGCAATCTCGGTAATGCTCAGATGATTGCAGCTCGGATCTTTGATCATTTGGCAGCTGGCATGCAGGCGTTGCCGACGTATCCAGCGGGTCAGGGTTTCGGGCTGCTCAGCGAACAGTTTGTGCAGGTAGCGGACGCTGATGCCAAATCGTGCCGCAATCATCGCTGGGCCCAAACGCCGATCATTGAGGTTGGCCTGGATAAACTTTTGCACCGCTGACAGGGTCTTGGCCGCCGGCTGGCGCGCTCGCGCGCTGGATTTAGTGGTTGCATTAACCACACCGCCGAGTAAATCCAGCAGGTTATTTTCGACCCGGCGGGCCATGGAATCTGGCAGCGAGACCAGCTTGCCGGAGACCGAAGAAACAAAATTACTCAGCAGGCCGCAGCTGGGATCGGCGCCACACATACGCCGGCCGAGCAGGGAATCCATGCCCCGAAACAGCTGCCAGGCGTTGTCAGCGGTGATGGCCAGCACCGACATCCGGTACGGACCTTGAAATCTCAGCCGGTAAGGATCAGCGGTTGAACAAACGACAAAATCCCCAGGCGACAGTTCTGCGATATTGCCACATTGCTGCAGGGTTGAGTGGCCGCTGAGTTGGAATTTGATCAGGTAGCTGGCCTCGTCAACCTGGGCGATATCCGCCAGTCGGCGGCTGACGTCCAGGGCGCTGCTGGCAACGTTGGCCATTTTCAGCATGCCAAGGTCAGCTACACCCAGCTGACCATCGAAACTGTCTCGGTGGCGATTTTCCACCTGACAAACCGCGGGGCTGAATAATTCGTTGACCAGGTGGGAGAAGCGTTCAAAACGCTGCTTTGGCCGAACGTCAGTGAGCGGAAAACTTTGGTAGAACAAGTTTCTAACGCTCCTGGGGAACTAGTTAACGTGTTCATAAATTACCTGGGTTTTGCGCCTCAGGCAAATCTAATGGGGCAAAGTCTCAATGAAAAGCGGCTTGATTTAAGCCGCTTTTTCACGCTCAATGGCCCCACAGTTTCCCGCCCATGGGCACCAAAGGAGCACCAGATATGATTGTCTACACCACTGTCGGTACTAATGATCTGCCCGCGGCTACCGCCTTTTACGATGATCTGCTGGGCATCTTGGGCGCCAAGCGAGCAATGGATTTTGGTCGAGGCTATGCCTGGGCTACAACGCCGGATAAGCCGATGTTTTGCGTCATGAAGCCCTTCGATGAAGACCAAGCATCTGTGGGCAACGGTGTGATGATTGCCCTGGCCACGGACAGCTCGGAGCAGGTCGACGCTGTCTATGCCAAAGCCATCGCACTGGGTGCTAAAGATGAGGGCGCGCCCGGTTCACGGGGCGACGGATTTTACGGCGCTTACTTCAGAGATTTAGATGGCAACAAACTCTGTGTCTGCCATATAACCATGGGCTGAACGGTCCACCAGTGGGCTGTTTGCTACTGTCGAAACCGGAGACTTGTAATGAGATCACTAACCTTTAGCCTGCTGGTCGCCGCAGGGTTGCTGGCCTGTAATTCTGACCCCTCGCCCCGGTCCTCGGTGGAAGAGCCGGCTGCTACCAGTCCTGGGCCCGCCGCCGATGTGATCTATCACAACGGTCAAATCTATACGGTGGATGCTGACAACAGCTGGCAGCAGGCCATTGCGGTTAAAGACGGAAAGATCTTAGCCGTAGGATCGGAGGCGGAGATTCTGGCCTTGGCCTCAACCACTACCGAGAAAGTGGATCTGGCCGGTGCCATGGTGATGCCGGGGATACACGATACGCATATGCACCCGGCCGATGCCGGGATTTCCAAAACCCTGGAGTGCAGTTTTCTCAGCAGCGACTTAAATGAGGTGCTGGAGATATTGCGCGGCTGTATCGCCAAGGCCCAGCCCGGTCAGTGGGTTCGGGGCGGGCAGTGGAATGAAGGCTATTTTGTCGACAATCCCATGCTTCCTAAAGCCATATTGGATGAAATTGCGCCGAACAATCCGGTCTTTCTGATGGACTGGTCGGTACACCATGCCTGGGTCAATAGCCTGGCCCTTGAGCGCTTTGCCATCACCAACGAGACGCCGGATCCTGAAGGTGGCAACATTAACCGGGTCCCCACAACCGGCGAGGCCACCGGCCTGCTTTACGACAATGCCGCCTACGATAAGCGCAAGCTGCTGCCCCGGTATTCAGCGCAGCAAAATGCCACCGCCATGAAGTGGGCACTGGACCAGGTCATGGGCTTTGGGATAACCACGATTAAGGACGCCATTGTCACCGACGACAATATGGCGGCCTATCAGTATCTGGATAATCAGGGGCAGCTGGCCCTGCGAGTCAAGACCGCCTTGTCCTGGAAAAGCGCCTGGGCCTATTCCCGGGAAGATGAGCTGGCGCTGATCGAATCAAGGCCTACCCTGAGCAGCGAGCGGATCGATCCCAACTTTGCCAAAATCATGCTCGATGGTGTGCCCATGACCTACACCTCAGCGGTGCTGGAACCCTACGAAGCCAACGATGTGGTGGGCAGCAGCCACACCGGCAAGCTGATGATACCGGCTGATGTACTCAAACAGGACGTGGTAAAGCTGGATCAGCTGGGCCTCAGCGTTAAGATTCACGCCACCGGAGATGCCGCCGCCCGAGCTGCCCTGGATGCCTTTGAGGCCGCCCGTAAGGCCAGCGGCAACCAGGACATCATCCACGAAGTGTCCCATGCAGAGATGATCCATCCCGATGATATTCCCCGCTTCAAGGCCCTCAACGTGGCGGCGGAAATGTGCCCAATCATCTGGTATCCCATCCCCGGATTGAACTGGGAAAGCTGGTTTGGCAAAGACCGCCTGCCGATCTGGCAGGTTCGCACCTTGACCGAGGCCGGCGCACTGGTGACCTACGGTTCCGATTGGCCGGTGGTGCCTACGGCCAATCCCTGGCCAGGCATTGAAGCCATGGTGACCCGCAGCGACCCCTATAGCGATACCCTGCAGCCAGAGTTTGTGGAAGAGGCAGTGGATCTTCCCACCGCCCTGAGGATATTTACCCACAACAGCGCCATTGCCAATCGGGTGGGTGACAGCTCGGGCTCTCTTGAGTCTGGCAAAGATGCGGATTTCATTGTGCTAAATCAAAACCTGTTTGAGGTGCCCATTGCCAAGGTAGGTGATACCCAGGTGCTGATGTCGGTGATCGACGGTCAGGTGGTGTTCGGTGGCCCCGGGGGCTGATCTTCAGCCACACAGTCTGGCAGCTCACCAGCGCTGCAAATTTGAAGGGTCAGGGGTCTGCGCCGCAGAAACTTTCGACGGCGAAGACTGCTGAGATCGTCTGCTTTGTGCAATTCCTGTTATTCACTCAAGTACAACCTCAATGCGCTCAGCGCCATGCTGGGCCGGGATAAGCATTGTTATACTCTTGGCAATACCTACGGCTGACCGGCCCATTTCTGCGAGGAGCTTGAACTATGCGAAATAAAATCAGCGTTGCCATCTTTGGAGCACTGGCGGGGATGGCGAGCCTTTCCGTCCAGGCCCAGATCGAAGAGGTTCTGGTTACTGCGCAAAAACGAGAGCAGGGTGTCAACGATATTGGGATCACCGTGAATGCCTTCACCGGCGAACAACTGCAGCAGCTGGGTGTGTTCAGTTCTGAAGATCTGGCGGTATTCACGCCGGGGCTGACGGTCAATGAAACCGCTGCCACCGGGGTGCCCCTGTACAGCATTCGCAGCGTTGGCTTTCAGGACTACTCCACCGGCGCCTCTTCCACGGTAGGCCTGTATTTTGACGAGGTGGCGATCCCTTACACGGTGATGAGTCGTGGGCTGTTATTTGACGTTCAACGCGTTGAGGTCTTAAAGGGGCCCCAGGGCGATCTTTATGGTCGCAACACCACCGCTGGACAAATCAACTTCATCAGCCGCAAACCCACGGAAGAGTTTGATGCCGGCATCACCATGAACTACGGCAGTTTTAACACCCTGGATCTGGAAGGCTTTGTCAGCGGTTCACTGTCAGATTCGGTGCAGGGTCGATTCGCCCTTAAGACCACCCAATCCAGTGAGGGCTGGCAAAAGAGCCTGACCCGGGATGACGAGCTGGGTGAAAAAGACGTCACCGCCATGCGCGCCCTGTTGAATTTTGACCTGTCTGACTCCGCCAGCCTGCTGCTCAACATCCATCATGTGGATGATCAGTCGGACAACCGGGCCAACACCGCCTATGACGGCCGGCTGAGAGATCTCGGCCAGTTCTCCAATCCCTATACGCCTCTGGATCAGTTCATACTTCCCACCGGCCAGTTCTTTGGTCAGCAGCCGCCCTGGTATTCGGTGGGTGAAAACGACGCCGCGGACTGGACCAACAGCTACACCAGCCCGATTACCGGCCGGACCTTTGATCTGCGCCCCCAGCGTGACAACCAGCTGACCGGTTTTTCCGCCAAGCTGGAGTGGGACCTGGCCGGCATGACGCTAACCTCCATCACCGCCTACGACCAGTTTGACCGGGAAGAGTCCAACGACTGGGACGGCGGCTTTTTCAATGACTCCAGCAATATCAACACCACCGATCTGAAGGTATTTTCTCAGGAACTTCGGCTCAGCGGTGAAACCGAGAGTCTGAACTGGATCGCCGGCCTGTATTTCTCCGACGATGAGCTTGATGAGTACTACCACTACTTTATGTCTGATTCGGTGTTCGGCCTGGGCTCTATCCCTTTTGGGGTGGGCCTGTTTGCGCCAACACCGATTCGAGAGCTGGACACCAAATACCAGCAGGAGACCGATTCCCAGGCCGTGTTTGGTCACCTGGAGTGGCAGTTCTCGGAAAAAATGCGACTCACCGTGGGTGCCCGTTACACCGAGGAAGACCGAGATTGGCGGGGTTGTACCTTCGTCGCTGATGACGGCAGCCTGGCGGGATTTCTCAACGCGCAGTTTGGTTCAACCCTTGGGCCGGGTGACTGCGGTACCATCGATGATGATCCCAGCTCACCGACCTTTATCTTTGCCCTGATCGGCGGGCCCAATATCAACGATGCGTTCCCGGTGGTGGAAGAATCCATCAGCACCGGTCGCTGGATGGGCAAACTGGGTCTTGATTATGCGGTCAATGAAGACGTTTTGCTGTACGCCACCTTGGCCAATGGATTTAAGTCCGGCGGCTTTAACGGTGCTAACTCCAACACCAGTCAGCAGCTCCAGCCCTACCGACCGGAAAAATTGAACTCTCTGGAGCTGGGTCTGAAATCGACCCTGCTGGACGGCACCATGCAGCTTAACGCTGCGGTCTTTTACTACGACTATAAGGACAAGCAGGAACAAGACCGGGCGGTGACCTTTGTCGGAAATATTTCTGGCTTGACCAACGTTCCGGAATCCACCATCAAAGGCGCTGAGATGGATCTGCAGTGGGCACCAACCGATCAGCTGATGGTAAACGTCAACGTGGCGTTGCTCGATACCAACGTAGACGAATGGCAGGCGGTGGATCCGGTGGCCAGCCAATGGCCTGTGACCGTGTTCCGGGATGCTTCTGGCATCGAGCTGGCCATGGCGCCGGACCTGTCCTACAGCGTCCGCGCTGAGTACAACTGGCCGCTGGCCAATGGCATGGAGGTTTTCCTGGGCGGCGATGTGAACTACACCGACAGCACCACCGGCGGTGCCCAACCCACCGACGCCACTGATAGCTATTCGGTGGCCAATGCGCGGCTGGGCCTTGGCAGTGCTGAGGGTACCTGGCGAGCCACCTTGTGGGGGCGCAATATCGCTGATGAGTATTACTTCCCAGCTGCCTACACCGGCGGCAACGGCCCGTTTGTGCGGGCCAACGGTATGCCTCGAACCTACGGTATTTCGATTGACTATAACTTCTAAGCTCTGGTCCCAAGATCTGGCCCACTAGAAAAAGGGGGTTGCTGCAGCATCCGGCAACCCTCTTTTGATTCGGAGTGAAGCTCGATGGTTGATCATCAACTACTGTTCACCTCAGCGGTGGAGCTGGGCGGCAAAATCCGCACCGGTCAGGTGTCCTGTGTTGAGGTGGTGGAGGCTCATCTGCGGCAAATGGACTCGGCTAATCCATCCCTGAACGCGGTGGTGACCCGGGTGGATGAGCAGGCTTTGGAACGGGCGGAGGTGCTGGACCATCAGCTGAGCCGAGGGCAGGAGATTGGACTGTTGGGTGGGCTGCCCATAGCCCACAAAGACCTGTCCCTGACCCGTGGCGTGCGAACCACCTTCGGCTCCCTTGCCATGGCTGACCATGTGCCTGCTGAGAATTCTCTGCTGGTGCAGCGCATGCACGATGCCGGTGGGATCATGCTGGGCAAAACCAATACGCCGGAGTACGGCGCCGGCTCCCACACCTTTAACCAGGTGTTTGGCCTCACCCGCAATCCCTATGACCTGACTCGCAGCTGTGGCGGTAGCAGCGGCGGCTCGGCGGTGGCCCTGGCCGCCGGCATGGTCAGCCTGGCTGACGGCAGCGACATGGGTGGATCCCTGCGTAATCCCGCCGCCTGGTGCAACGTGGTCGGCCTGCGGCCCTCGCTGGGTCGAGTTCCGGCCTGGCCCAATGCCAATCCGAAGGCGACTCTGCCGGTGGACGGACCTATGGCTAGAACGGTACAGGATCTGGCCTTGTTGATGGCAGTAATCGGCCGCCCCGATTCGCGCTCACCGTTGTCTGTGGACCTGCCCGAAGAGGATTTTCTGGCCACCTTAGAGCGGCCCTTGGAGGGCCTGCGCATCGCCGTCAGCCCGGATTACGGGCAGATGCTGCCCCTGGTCGCAGACATGCCGGAGTACATTTCTGCCGCCGGCGAGCTGCTGGCGCAACGGGGTGCAAGACTGACTCCGGAGCTGCCGGATCTTCGCGGCGCAGACCCGGTTTTTAAGACTCTGCGGGCACATCTTTATGCCCAGGCCCTGGGGCCAACCCTGGATCAGCATCGCGATCAGTACAAGGCGTCGTTAATCTGGAACATTGAACAGGGGCTGGGGCAGGGGGCCGAGGAAGTGAGCGCCGCCTATGCCCAGCGGGAGTTGATTTCCCAACGGGTGTCGGCGTTCTTTCAACGCTACGACTTCCTGCTGCTGCCGGTAACCCAGGTCCATCCCTTCGACGCCGCTGAGGAATATCCCAGCCAGATCAGCGGTCAACCCATGGCCACCTATCTGGACTGGATGCAGTCCTGTTATTTCATCACCGTGGCCGGTAATCCAGCGCTGAGCGTGCCGGCAGGGTTTACCCCCCAGGGGCTGCCGGTGGGGGTTCAGATCGTAGGCCGTCCGGGGGACGATTTTGGTGTGCTGCAAATTGGCTATGCGCTGCAGCAGTGCAAGCCCTACTGGCAACAGCGGCCGCCTTCCGCCGCAGCATGAGTCATCACAAAACGGGACACGGTTTATGGATACGCTAAGACCTCATTATCTTTTTCTGCTGGCGATGCTTTGTGCCTGTCAGACGGCCCCTCAGCCTGCAGATATCAAGGCCAATCGGATCGCCTTCCATGGCGGCAGGATTTGGGTGCATACACCTGAGGCTGACCCGCACTTTGTTGATGCCATGGTGATTGAGGAAGAGCAAATCGTATTTCTGGGAACTGACGCCCAGGCTCTTTCCTTCGCCGGCAGCAGCGCTACCCAGATTGATCTGGCGGGTGGGATGATTGTTCCGGGCCTGATTGACGGCCACCTGCATCCGGTAAGAGGGGGGTTGAAAGACCTGTTTCACTGCAACTTTCCCTATTCCTCCAGTCCCCAGCAGGTGCAGCAGACGGTCAGCGCCTGCGTTGCTGCCCAGCCCGACAGCCAGTGGATTCGGGGTGGCCAGTGGGACAGCGCGTTTTTTCAGAACTACCCCATGGAATCACCCCGCAAGCTGCTCGATGCGGTGTCAAAAGACAAAGCCGTCTATCTGCAGGACGACAGCCTGCACAACGTTTGGGTCAACAGCCGGGCGCTGGAGCTGGCGGGGATTGATGCCGATACCCCCGACCCGGCCAACGGCGTCATTGGCCGCGAAGCCGACGGCAGCCCCAACGGCGTGCTGCTGGAAACCGCTGGCCGGCTGGTAGGCAAGGTGTTGCCGGAGTACTCACAACAGGAAACCGTGCAGGCGATTGCAGCCTTCATGGCCCAGGCCGGTGGCTTTGGCCTGACCGGGATTAAGGGCGCTTCAACCTACCCCTTTGAATCCGCCGCCTTTAAGGCGGTGGACCAGGCCGGCGGACTGACCCTGCACGTGGCCACCAGCCTGCGCACCCCGGACGGTCGGCGTGAGACGCCCCTGGACTATGACGCCCTTGAGCTGGCCCGGGACCAATACCGCAGCCCGGGTGTGCGCACGGAGTTTGTCAAAATCTTTTTGGACGGTGTGCCCACGCCGGCCAGGACCGCCGGAATGCTGGAGCCTTACCTGCACGATGAGACCCATCCGGAGGGGTTCAGCGGTGGTCCCCTGCTGATTGCGCCGGCAGTGCTTGCGGCAGATATGATTGAGCTGGATCGGCGGGGTTTTACGGTCAAGATTCACGCTGCGGGCGATCGTTCGGTGCGGGTGGCGTTGGACGCCATTGAGGCCGCCCGCGCGGCCAATGGCGACAGCGGACTGCGCCACGAGCTGGCCCACGCCGGCTATGTCAGCGAAGACGATATCCCCCGTTTCAGCCAGTTAGGTGCAGTGGCGGATTTGTCGCCCATCCTCTGGTACCCCTCGCCCATCATGGACGCCATTTACCAGGCGGTGGGCCAGCAGCGGGGTTACCGCTACTTCCCGGTCAGGGACTACATCGACTCAGGCGCTGGCCTGCTGGCGGGTTCTGACTGGCCTGCGGTGGCCCAGGACGCCAACCCCTGGGTGGGCGTTGAGTCCCTGGTAACCCGACGTCATCCCCTCAGCGGCGCGCCCCAGCAGCTGTGGCCAGAGCAGGCGATTAGCCTTAAGGAGGCGCTGGAGATCTATACCCTGGGCGGGGCCAAAGCGCTGGGTCTTGAGTCTGAAACCGGCTCCATTGCGGTGGGCAAGCTGGCGGATTTCCTACTGCTGGAGCGAAACCTGTTTGAGATGCCGGTTGCTGAGATCAGCGATGTCAGGCCGCTGCAAACCTGGTTTCGGGGTAACAAGGTATTTTCCAGGGAGCCCTGACCCTTTCCTCTCCGTGATGCTGTATCAGCCCGTTAGCTTAGCTCGCAAACACCGGTGGCCTTCGCTGCTCGAAGGGCAGGGCAATCTCCAGCTGCCGGCTCAGCGCCATCAGCAGCGCGTCATTGCCCAGCCCTGCGCTGATCATGGCCGCCACCGGCAGTGAGTCCTGAGACAGACCCACTGGCAGCGAAGCGGCGGGAACGCCGGTCAGGTTTTGCAGAGGCGTGTAGGCGGAGTAGTTTCGAAAGCGCTGCACAAAGCTCAGATGGTCATCATCGGGCAGCTCGTTGATAACACCCAGGCGGGGCGGCGGCGTCACCGTGACAGGGCTGAGCATCACATCAAAGCGCTCAAAGTAACGGGCCATTTGACCGGTGACATCTTGAATGTGGTTCCAGGCTTCAAGGTAGTCGGTGGCGCTGGTGGCTGCACCGGCCTGAACAAACTCCAGGGACAGTCGTTCCAAGGTTGAGTCGTCCAGGGGGCGGCCAATGGCTGTGCTGAGGCTTTGCATACCTTCGGAAAATTCAGCCAGGATCAGCGTCGACTGAGCTGCGTTGAGCCGCTCAAAATCAATTCCCGGATTGGCGGGTTCAACCCCATGGCCCAGGGATTGGCAGGTTCTAGCCACCTTATCAATGGCGCCGCTAACGTCCGGGTGCAGGTCCATGGCGGGCTCGTCGGTTACCAACGCGATGCGTAATGCCTTGGGGCCGCGCCGACTACCGGCCAGATAACCGCCCACTTTCACCGGCGAGACAAAGGGCAAACCCGGTGAGTAGCCCGCGGTTGCTTCCAGCACCGCGGCGCTGTCCCGGACCGTTCGCGAAACCACATGGGACACCGACATCATGCTGGGACCAACGCTGCGGGGGGTCAGGGCTCGGGTTGGCTTGAATCCAAATACGCCACAGGCCGCCGCGGGAACCCGAATCGAACCGCCGCCGTCGGTGGCATGGGCCACCGGCACTATGCCGGCGGCAACCGCAGCGGCAGAACCGCCGCTGGATCCGGCGGTGATATGGTCCAGATTCCAGGGGTTTCGACAGGGGCCATGGAGATAGGATTCGGTGGTCAGTGCCATGCCAAATTCCGGTGTGTTGGTTTTGCCGAAAATAACAAAACCGGCCTGCTTATAGCGCGCAACCAGCACATCGTCTGAGCGGGCCTTGATGTCTTTGAGCAGCCGAGAGCCGCCGGTGGTGACGGTGCCAGCCAGACCCGCGCCCAGGTCTTTGAGCAGAAAAGGTACGCCGGAAAACGGGCCCTGGCCAATCTGGCCCTGGGCGATGGCCCGGCGCGCCAGGTCGTAGTGCTCCAGCACCACGGCATTAATTTTTGGATTGACCTTTTGGGTACGCCGGATGGCCTCTTCCAGCAGCTCGCTGGCGCTGACCTCACCACGGCGCACATGATCCGCCAAGGAGGTGGCATCGGAGGCTGAATACAGGGCAGCAATCCCGCCGTCGCTGACGCCGGCCCGCTTAGCGCAGCCGCTGGCAAGGCCCAGGGTGGCGCTTAAGGAGGTAAAGCTAAAGCCGCGTCTTGTAAGCTTAGATGGCATCGGTTTATTCCCATTCACTGCTCGGTGAGCGTAAGTCTGGCTGCCGTGGCGAAGCTCAATCCTCCAGCCAGCGCAACGACTGCAGGGGGTAACCCAGATACCACTTGGATCGATCCAGGATAATCCGGCTGTTGACCAATCGAACCCCCAGCTCATCATTGCCACTAACACTGTCGATCAGGGTGTTGAGTTCCTGCATATTGGAACAGCAGGTAAAACTGATGTAGTCCGAGTCTCCGGTCACCCGCAGGCAATCCATAAACTGGGGTATTTCATCGATCACCGCTTCAAAGCGGGCGCGACAGGCCGGGCTGTTGTCGTGGAGAGTAAATTCCACGTAGGCCAGCAGGTGCTCAACCATCCGATTGAGATCCAGGTCCGTATTGAAGGACAAAAAATAGCCGGCGTCTTTCAGCGCGCGAACCCGTTGGAAACACGCGCTATTGGAAAGGCCCACCAGATCCGCCAGATCCTGATTAGAAATATTAGACCGGGTGTGAGTAATGGTCAGAATCTTGCGGTTGATGGCATCGAGCTTGAGATTCTTATTTTTTGCCGGCACGCAATACGTCACTCTAAGCTAAGGCGATGGTAGAACTGCCCCGGCCAGCAGTTCAGACAAAACTATCTGCCACAGGACGGGCCGGATTCAAAATCCTGTTCCAAGGAATATATGCTAAAACGGCGTGAATCTGAAACTTGAACCATTAACCCGATTCTTACATCCCTACCTGGGAGACGTTATGCCCTCAAGTTTACCCGGCGATGAGTTTTCTGCTGCCGTGGTCAGCAATGATCAGCTGATCGCCTGGCCCAGGGTTGCTGCCGTGGCGGCGATGGTGTCGTTTTCTCTGCCAACCTTTATCACGGGCCTGGAAGTGTCCCAGGGCCTGGCCGCCAGTTCGGTGTTTGTGGTGCTGCTCCTGGGCTGTCTGATTACCGTGGTTGTTGGCGCGACGATGGGCTGTATTGGCGCCCGAACCCGGATGAGTTCCTATCTGTTGGTGAGGGTCGCCTTTGGTGATCGGGGGGCGGGGCTGGTGAACCTGGCCTTCGCGGTCTCGTTGCTGGGCTGGTTCGGGGTGAATATTAATCTTTTCACCAACGCCGTGGGGCGGCTGGCTGAGCCGATTTTGGGTTACAGCGTCAGCCTCCTATGGCTGTCGATTGTGGCCAGCGCCTGCATGACCTTGACCTCCCTGATTGGCTTTAAAGCCATCAACCTGGTGTCCACTGCATTGGTTCCGGTGCTGGCGATTGTGACCTTCCTGTTGGCTAAGTCGGCCCTGGATAGCCAGTCTTTAGCCAGCATGATGGCCAGCGAGAAAGCCGCCACCTTGTCCTTCGGTGAAGGAATCTCGGCGGTGGCGGGAGGGGTCATTATTGGCGCTATTATCCTGCCGGACATCACCCGTTTTGTGCGCCACTGGAGCGGCGCTATCTATACGGCGTTTATCGCCTATGCGGTGGTTCAGCTGGCGGTGATGGCAGCGGCCAGTCTGGCAGGTGCGGTGAGTGGCAAGACCGATATTTTGCAAATCATGCTGGATGTTAATCTGGGATTTGGCGCATTTGCCATAGTGATAGTTGGCAGCTGGGTGCTGAACTCTCTCAACCTTTACAGCACGGTGCTGAGTATCAAGGCGACCTGGCCGCGCCTCAATACGGTGGTCTTGACCTTCGCTCTTGGCTGCGTCGGCGTGATTGCGGCACTGATGAATATCCTGGATGCCTTTGTCACCTTTTTGTTTTACCTGTCGGTGGTTTTCATCCCGGTGGCAGGCGTGGTGGTGGTGGATTATCTGTTGATTCGCCCCGCGGCTTATCGAATGCAGACCCTTAGCAGCAATCGCGCCGTTAACCTTAAAGGCTTTATTGCCTGGGTCATCGGCGCCGTGTTTGCGCTGCTGGCGTCAGAAAACGTGGTGCCGGCGTTGAGTCATATTCCTGCCATCGATGCGATGGTGCTGTCAGCAATCATCTACGGCGTCGCCTCGTTCAATAATCGCAGTTCCCAGGCGCTGGAAACATGAGAATAGGCATTGATGTTGGCGGCACGCATACCGATGCGGTGGTGCTCAGGGGCGATGAGATTGTTGCCTCCACCAAAGCGCTGACCTCCGCTGATGTGGTGTCCGGGGTGACCGAAGCCTTGGACACGGTAGTCGGTGACGCCAAGGTTAAGCCTGGCGATATTGAACGGGTGATGATCGGCACCACCCAGTTTACCAACGCCATTGTCGAGCGCAGGGAGCTGTCGCCCACCGCCGCCATTCGCATTGGCCTGCCTTCCGGTAAAGACCTGCCGCCGATGATCGATTGGCCTTCAGATATCGCCGAGGCGGTGGGGCGAAACTTCCATATGCTCAGCGGCGGTTATCTTTATGACGGCCGCGAGCTGGCGCCCCTGGACGAAGGGGAGATCGACCTGGCCATCGCCGCGATGACCAGCCAGGGCGTGACTAACGTTGCCGTATCCTCGGCCTTCTCTCCCATCAACCCAGAACCCGAGCTGTATCTATCCCGGCGAATCAAACAGGCCATTCCCGAGGCCATTATTACTCTGTCCCACTCCTTTGGCAGACTGGGGCTAATGGAGCGGGAAAACGCCGCTATTCTAAATGCCTCGCTGCGGCCCTTCGCCGCCCGGGTGGTCAGCTCTTTCCTGGCTGCCGTTGAGCGCCGTGGTTTGGGTTGTCCGGTTTTTATCAGCCAAAATGATGGCACCTTGATGAGCGCTGATTTTGTCAGAGCCTTTCCCGCCCTGACCTTCGCCTCCGGGCCCACCAACTCTCTGCGTGGCGCATCCCGACTAACGGGCATGGATGACGCCATCGTGGTGGACATTGGCGGCACCACTTCAGACATTGGCATCTTGCAAAAGGGGTTTCCCCGAGAGTCCAACGTGGTGGTTGAGGTTGGCGGGGTGCGAACCAACTTCCGGATGCCCGACGTACTGGCGCTGGGGCTGGGTGGCGGCAGCATTGTGTCTGACAATGGCCGCCAGATTGGCCCCCAGTCCGTGGGCCATCGCCTGGTCACCGAGGGCCTGGTGTTTGGTGGAGATACCTTAACCGCCACCGATATTCTGGTTGCCAGCGGTAAGGCGATCATCGGCGACCCTGGCGCTGTGGCATCCCTGGATCCGGCGATGGTGGCCACCGCGGTGGCCACCATGCATCAGATGCTGGACCGGGCCATCGATGCCATGAAACCCAGCAGTAAACCCATGCCGGTTATTTTAGTCGGCGGCGGTGCGGTGCTGGTCAGTGGCTCTCTTAAAGCGGCATCCACGGTGGTGCGGCCGCAAAACGCCGGGGTGGCCAACGCCATCGGCGCCGCCATTGCTCAGATAGGAGGAGAGGCAGAGCGGATGGTGTCCTATCGCGCCATGTCCCGGGAGCAGGCCCTGGTCCAGGTCACCGACGATGCCACTTCAAAAGCGATCGCGGCTGGCGCTGAACCGGCCAGCATCAGGCGGGTGGACGTTGAGGAAACGGCGGTGCCCTATATGGACGAAGGCGCGACCCGGCTGCGGGTCAAGGTGATCGGAGATATAGGCAGCCCAGAGAAAACGGGAGTTAAGGCCGGGTGAAACACATTAACGCCGATCAGATTGATGATCTTTCTTTAGGCTCAGTGTTTTTGGCCACCGGCGGCGGCGGCGATCCCCATTTGCCAAAACTGCTGACGATCCAAGCCCTGCAGACCCACGGCCCGGTGGCCGCACTGATGCCGGAGGAATTAGACGATGACGCCTTTGTCGTGCCTCTAGGCGGTGTCGGTGCGCCGACGGTATCGCTGGAGCTGCTGCCCTCCATGGATGAGCCGGTTAATACACTTAGCGCTTTTGAAGCCCACGTTGGCCGTCATGCCGATGCGGTGGTGTCGTTTGAAATTGGCGGAGGCAACTCCCTGCTGCCGCTGCTGGCCGCCGCTGTTCGGGGTCTGCCCATTGTTGATGGTGACGGCATGGGCAGAGCATTTCCCGAAGCCCAGATGATGACTTACCCCATCTCGGGGGTGAAGCCGACGCCGGCTCTTGCGTACGACTACGCCGGCAACACGGCAACGTTTTCCACCCAGTCGACAGCCGTCTACGAGCGTCACATCAGAGCCTTTGCGTCCGCTGCAGGGGGCATGATTACGGTGGCTGAGCACGCCATGAGCGGCGCCGAGCTGAAAAATGCCATCATTCCCGGCACCCTGTCCTTTAGCATTGAACTGGGTAAGGTGCTGCGTCAGCATCGGGGGCCTGCAGAGGGGGTTTTGGGGCCCCTGCAGTCTATATTCGGCAGCTCGATTTATGGTCAGGTTCGAAGGTTATTTGCCGGCAAGGTGGTGGATAAAGCCACGCGAATTGTTGGGGGCTATGACATCGGCGAGGCCACCTTGCAGGACTTTGACGATCCCGATCGGTTGCTGTCACTCAACATCAAAAATGAATACCTGCTGGCCCGTGACGGGGATCGGGTAGTGGCCAGTGTTCCCGATCTGATTGTTACCTTAGATTACGAGTCTTCCACGCCGATTAATTGCGAACGGTTGCGCTACGGTCAGCGGGTGGCGGTGTTTGCGGTGGGCTGCCCGGCCTTTTACCGTAGCAGCGATGCGCTGAAGGTCGTTTCACCCCGCAACTTTGGTTTCGATCTTGACTACGTTCCGCTGGAGTCCATCAGACCCTGAGCGATAAGTAGCTGGCGCAGTGGCTGCAGGGCGTCGCCGTAGTGTTTCCAGCGCCCGATGGAGCGTGAATACAGCGGCTGTCTAACCTGCACCGAGCTTGCCGTGGATACCGGTGATGGATTGTGGTGGAAATTCAGGCAGCCCTGGAACCAACTCAAGCCGCAAAATTCCAGCAGCTTGCGGGTCTGGTTTTCCTGATCAAAAACGATATCTTCGTAGGCCACCTGCAGCAAGTTTTCCGCCGGCAGCACCGTCTGCCAATGGCTTATCAGGCGGTGGAAGGATTGGTAGTAGCGGCCGGTATCAAGAATATCCAATGAATAGTTATAGTAAGAAAAGCCGGTGGAAAACAGCTGGCGGTAGTTGGATAGGCAGCTGTCCATGGGGTCGCGTCTGAGCACAATAATCCGCGCCTTTGGCAGAGCCCGGCAAATCAGCCCGGCGTAAAAGAAATTCAGCGGCATTTTGTCGGTGTGGCGGGCTGCGCCCCGGGCCAGATCTCGAGTGCGGCGCAAATATTCATGGCCCACCTGGGACAGCTGCTCAGGGTTTGCGTCGGCCGCTGCCGCCATGGTGGCAGCGTCCAGTACCGTCGCTGAGTCTGTATTGGCCAGGGTCTTGATGCTGTCAGCAAAGGTATTGAGCTCCCCCACCGAGCAAACCTCCGGGTGACTGGAGATGATGCGGTCCACCAGTGTTGTGCCAGTGCGAGGCAGGCCGACGATGAAAATGGGCCCAGCATCGGTGGCGGGCGCTGATGGGGTTTCGGAGGCGGTTTTTGCCGCGGCATCAAATAACGCCAGGTCGGCCTCGATTTGGTAATTGAGGGACCGGCGTTTTTGTTCTTTGGCTTTGCCAAGCCAGTGAAAACTCTCCTCCAGCCGGCCCAGGTCCTCCAGGGTTTTTGCGATGGCGTGGCCCAGATGCAGCCGGGCGTCCGGCTGATCGTTGGCCTGGTCGTTGCTCTGGTCAAACAGCGGCACCAGGGTGTCCAGCAGGTGGTTTTGTTCGGTCTGGACCGACAGTCCCACCAGGGACGAATAGGCCCGATGATTGTCGGGTTGGCGGGCGATGGCGGCCCGATAGGCGTTTTCTGCCTCCTGAAAGCGGCCGGAGAACTGTAAAGATGCGCCCAGGTTGTAGTGGAAGTTGGCGGGTTTGGGGTCCAGGGCCACGGCCTTTTCAAACAGCGGCACGGCTTTTTCATGAAAGCCTGCCCGGCTGTAAATCACCCCCAGGGTATCTGCCACCATGGCGCTGCCCAGGGGCAGGGCGACGGCGTCGTCAGCACAGGCCAGGGCCTGCTCGCTGCGCCCAATGGTCACCAGAAACTGGCCCAGGCCGGCAATGTACAGCGGGTCCGACGGCGCCAGGTCCCTGGCCTTGGTGAACAGTTCCTGAGCTTTGGCGTAGTTTTGGTGGTCCAGGGCGATGCGCGCCAGCAGATAGTAGGGCGCCGGATCGGCGGTGTTGCGGTGTATCAGCGCAATGGCATGGCCGTGGGCCGCCTGATAGTCCTTGTTTTTAATCAGGCTAAGGCCTTCAAGCAGCGGGTTTGTCATTGCCCGATTGTGGGCAAACTCGCCCTTCGCCTCAACTGCTGACAAAAATTCGTTTGAATCCCAGGGGGTTTTCGACAACCGATTTTGTGCTAACTGTGGTATTTCTAGACTTAGAACATCTGACCCATTGTGATTTCTACGGGCCACGCACACATGAGAGCCCCGCTAAATCCGGCAAAACAGGAGTACAGGCCATGCGCAAGTGCAGCAATCGCCAGCAAAACCCCGCTAGATTCGCCCTGAAAAAGATCCCCCAGGCCATTCGTCGATCCGCAGGCCTGATGGCAATTCCCGTCGGTTTGGCAGGTATCACCAGTTCGGCCATCGCCCAGATCGAGGAGGTGGTGGTGACCGCTACCCGGCGCAGCGAATCGGTGCAGGATATCCCGGTCAATATTGCTGCCATTGGCGGCGCCCAGATTGCACAGCAGGGTTTTGGCGATCTGTCAGAGCTGGTGCAGTTTGTGCCAGGAATCAATGTGGTTGATCAAGGCGGCCGGGACGGTAACCGCATTGTTGTGCGGGGTCTCAACGCTGAGCCAATTTCCAATGCCTTTGGCCAGGAGAACGGCGGCGGCACCGTGGCAACCTACGTGGGCGAAATTCCTCTGTATGTGGATCTGCGTCTTAACGATGTGGAACGCGTTGAAGTATTACTGGGGCCCCAGGGCACCCTGTACGGTGCCGGCACCATGGGCGGGGCGATTCGCTACATTCCGAAAAAGCCCGATTTTTCTGCCCAGTCTTTTGATCTGCGCTCTGACATGTATAGTTATAATGAAGGCAGTGGCATCAGCACTGACCTGGGCCTGACCTTCAACTATCCCGTCTCTGACACCTTTGCCCTGCGGGCCAGCGTTGATCGTCTCGACGACCAGGGCTTTGTTGACTACCCGTTCCGCGTGACCCAGCCCGGCGTATCGGAGCCTGATCCGGATTTTTCTGATCCCGCCGCCCGGGCCGCCAACTTCAGCCCCTTACGTGATGCCAATACCGAGGAAGTGCTGTCAGGCAGGGTGGCCGCTCGCTGGCAGCCAAATGAGTCCATAGACGCCACCATGACCTACTACTTTCAGCGCACCGAGCATGGCGGCCGCAACGCCAGCGGACTGCGTAGCACGGTTCCGGCGGGTGAATTCGATTCACCGGCCCGGGTCGCAGAGCCCCTGGATCGGGACACCGACCTGCTGGCCCTGGAGATCACCGCTGATCTGGGTTTTGCAGAACTCACCTCAGCCACCGGCCTGGCCCGGTCTGAGCAAAACGGTCAGCGTGACCAGACCGATCTGCTGATCACCCTGGAATACAGCTATGAGACCTTTCCCACCTTCACCGCCTTCACCTTCGAAGATGAGGAAACTGAAGTCTTTGATCAGGAACTGCGGCTGGTGTCCAACTCCGACGGACCGTGGAACTGGATTGTGGGCGCGTTTTATAACGTCAACGAATACGACGCATTGTCATCAGAGTTCACCCCGGGCTACGGCGCTTTTGTGGGTCCGGACTTTCGCCAGGATCTGAACGACCTGGAGTATTTTGAAGCCGATCGACGGAAGCTGAAAGAACTGGCCCTGTACGGAGAGCTGGGTTTTGATCTGACCGAAAACTGGTCCGTCACCCTGGGCGCGCGGTATTACGATTACTCACTGGATACTGGCAACACCACGGATTTTCCGTACTTTACTACCCCTGATGATTTTCAGCCTTATCCGCTGAGTGATATTCGCAATCAGGTGGCCCTGGCCCCCAATCAGGATTTTGACGGTGATCTGTTCAAGCTGAACATCGCCTACGGGTTTGAAAACGGTAATACCGCCTATTTTACGTTCAGCCAGGGCTACCGGGTTGGCGAATCCAACGGCGGTGACGCCTGTCCGGACGTGTTTGTGCCAGGCAACCAATCCCTGTGCCTGCTGGCCCCGGGTCAACAGTTTGGCCCCAACCCCGGCGATATTGCCCAGATCAACGAGCGCGACGCCTTTCCTGACACCGTGGACAATTTCGAAATTGGGGCCAAAACCACCTGGCTGGATGGCAACCTGATCTTGAACGGATCGATCTATTTCATAGACTGGCAAAACCCCCAGGTGGCCACCGTGTCGGTAAATGCCGGCACCTCCATCACCGTCAACGCCGGCGCTGCAGAAACCAGTGGTATCGACCTGGCCGCCACCTGGCGGGCCAGCGATAACCTGACCCTGCGCAGCAGCTTCAGCTACGTCAACGCGGAACTTACCGAGGGCGTGCCATCGCTAATCCGTACCATTAGCCCACCGGGTTTTGGCACCTCCTTTGAAGACGGCCAGGCCGGCGACCAGCTGCCAGGCTCGCCGGAAAAGCAGTTCTCCCTGTTTGGCACCTACACCATGCCCCTGGCCGGCGGTAACAATCTGATCTTTGACGGCGGCTACGCCTGGCAGGACGACGTGCTATCGCTGACCGGTGCTCGGGGCGGAAGCCTGACTCTGCCAAGCTTCGGCCGGGCCAACGTTGCGGTGACCTATGACGCGGCAAACTGGTCGGTCACTGGCTATGTGGACAACGCCTTTGACGATTACTCCGAGGCCAGCGCATTTAACAACGAGCGCTTTAACCAGGTGGTGGAAGGGGCCAACGTGCGCTATTTTCGCACCAACGTGCTGGCACCGCGTTCCCTGGGTTTGCGATTCAAGTACGCCTTCGACTGATCGTCAATAACGGTAGGAGCCAGCGCTGCCTGGCTCGAGCATAACAGCGCTTTCGGGCACCAGGTGAGACACCTTTGCAGCGCCTGCGTCTTTCTCTATGTGTTGTCATAACATTGGAGATACGGGTGCAGACGCTTCTTACCACTGAGACGAATCAAATTACCTCGCCAGGGGCTGGTAAACCCAGGTCCGCGCCACTGATCATAGCTTTGCTGTGGCTAAGCCTTGCAACTAGCGGTTTGAGTACGCCCGCATCAGCACAGTCTGAGCCCATAGTGGCTATCACCCGGGGCATAAATGGGGAGACCCTGCCGGACTATAGCTCACTGGAGTCTATGAGCGCTGATGGCCGTTATACGGTGTTTTCTTCTTATATGCCGGTGCCTGCCGGCAGCAGTCCGGCGGAGCCTCCGACAAAAAACCTTTTTCTGTTTGATGCCGATCTGGGCTCGTTCATGTTGATCACTGGCGGGATGGATGGTCCGGCCAATGGCAGCAGTTACGGCGGTGCAATCGATGCCACCGGGCGATACATTGTGTTTGACTCTGAAGCAAGCAATCTTGTAGCTGGCGACAACAATACCTTTTCCGATGTTTTTGTTTACGACCGTCTGGATGGGGTCATTTCACTGGTTTCAATCAACCAGTTTAACCAGGCTGGTGACGGCAACAGTGTGTCTCCCAGCATCAGCGATGACGGCAGGCACGTATCGTTTTACTCCTTTGCAAACAACCTTGATTTGGGTTCCACCGTGTTTCGTGAGACGGCGACGATCATGGTGGTAGACCGGGATTCTGATGGCAATGGTGATTTCGATGACCCGGGTACCTTGATACCGAAAAGAGTGATACCCGATTCGATTCCGGCACAAAGCGACCCGGGTTTTAGGTTTTCTGCCTTGTTGAGTGCTGACGGCCGCTATTTAGGATTCACCAGCCGACGTCCAGAGCTGTCTGCGGGTGTGGGCCAGGCTGGCAGCTACCTGTATCTGCATAATCGCGATGTTGATGGCAACGGTGTGTTTGACGAGCCGGCGCAAACCGCAATAACCCTGATTTCTCCAGTGGTTGATGGTGAAGTCGTTGAAGTGACCAGCTTTAGCATGTCGGCAGACGCCACGGTGTTTTCAACCCTGATTCGGGTTTCCGTCGACGATCGGTTTCGGGTCCAGGCGGCCCTGATTGATTTGGACCCCGCCCGCAGTGGTTCGCCGCAACCAAGCAATGGAGTGACCACTATGCTTTCTGGTCACGATGAAAACACCTACGCGGCCTCCCTGTCGCGTTCCGGGCGATACTTAATTACCGTTGGAGACCTCGGGGGGCTGGGTTTTCCCGGCGATCTGTTTTTATGGGATCGGGTAACCGATCAGTCAACTCTGGTCTCGGTAAGTCCTTTTGGCCGTGCTGCCAATCGCTCCTCCGGGCCAGGGCTTGCTTCTGATGACGGAGCTCGCGTGGCCTTCAATTCCAGAGCAAGCAATCTTGTTCAGTTCGATACCAATCGCGGTTCCGATGTCTTCCTGGCCAATATTGGCCAACCTGGGCCGCCTGGCCCGGTGCCCAGGGATTGTGAGGACCTGCTTGATAACGATAATGACGGCAGCGTCGATATGGATGACTCAGGATGCTCAGCGCCTAACGACAGCTCGGAATCCACCCTCGAATCTCCCCTGGCGATGGTTGTCGTAAGCTCCATTGGTCAACGCGCTGGCAGCGCGATTCTGCTGGACTCCCAAGGCATTACCGGAGCCAGTCCCAGTATTGTGGTGGACGCCGGCGGCGGCTCCCACGTTGCTTACGTTAGAGAGGCTTATGACTCAGTGGTCAACCGGATGCGGGATTTTGTGCGGCTGGCCATCTTTGATGGGATCTACTGGCGCTCCCAGACGGTTGCTCCAGGCACCGCTCCATCGGTGGCGGTGGATGCTGCGGGCACTGCTCACCTGGCGTTTCATGATTCCCGTGAAGGCGATCTGCTGTACGCCACCGTTAACCAATCCGTGGTTGAGACAACCATCATTGATGATGCGGGCACCACTGGCTTAATGCCGGTAATGTTGCTTACCGCCAATGAGGAGCCGTGGGTGGTGTATTTTGATCCTGATGACAGCACTATTCGTCTATGGCGGGGGATCGGTAACAGTCAGCTCAACCTTGAAACCGGGGTGCAGCCCTGTGGTTTGGATGCAGCCCTGACCAGCGATGATCAGGTTGCTGTGGTGTACGTTAACTGTGACGACGATACGATTCGTTATGCTGCCAGTGGCGGCAACGTCGCCACCGGGCAAACGCTGTTTGCCAGCTTTGGCTTTGGGGTCAACGTTAGCATTGACCACGACATCAATGATTTACCCGTTATTACCTATCGTTCCTCGGTAAGGCAGGGCATGGTGTACGCGCGGCCCGTCGCCGGCAGCTGGGTCAGCCAGGAGTTACCGGACACCCAGGGCGACTTTCGTGCCGACACGTTCTTCAGCAGTGATGGCATCACCCCCTATTTTATCGTTGGAGGCGATGACGGTCTTTGGCGCATTCAACTCCAGAACAATTCATTCCAACGCAGCCCGGTTGGCCAGCAGCAGGGCCGGGTGCGTGATTTCAGTGCGGCGCCGGGCCCAGACGGTAACCTGCGGGTGGCCTATTTTGACCAAGATTCCCGAAATCTCTTGCACACCACCGAAAACAGCAACGGCTGGCAGTTCCAAACCGTGGCGGCCACACCCAATGGGGGCGCCAGGGATCTGGAGTTTTTTAACCAGCACGGGGGCCAGCCACCCAGCGTGGTGACCTTTGACAGCGAATTCCCTGGCGGGCTGGGCCAGTTCAGCGTCAGCGGACGCTTTCCCGATACCGGCTGGGTGCCATCGAATGCCGGGTCCGGCGCACCCCAGGATGATTTTGACAGCGCTGTGGTGAGGGACCGGCCAAACCTGATACGCGAGGCAGCTCATTTCGACAACGTCAACGGTGAACTTCGATACCTGATAGAAACATCCGACGGTTTGTGGACCGCAGAACCCGTCACCAGTGTGGCCCGTTTTTCCCAAATTCGGGACATCAAGATGGTCAGAATAGGTGGCAGCCCGGCGGTGGTTGGGGTTATCAGCGGCGGCGCCGAAGGCGGCAACGGCGATCAGCTGGTGGCCTTTCTTCGTCAACTTGATGGCAGCTGGCAGGAGCGTCGCCTGAGCACTTCACCCACCGAGTCCATGGGGCCTGCCGCCGCCGCCCTGGGCGGCGATGGACGGGTTTACATGGCCTACCTGGATGAACGTCGTGGGGATGCGCGCATGGGCATCTTTGACGGTCAGTCGTGGACCGACGAAGCCATCGATTTTGGCGGTGACAATAATTTCGGCCGGGCGCTGGCCATCACCACCACCCGTGAACAACTTCGCGGCCGGGCAGGCGTCACCGTACCCGTTGTTGCCTACCTGAACACAGCCAACGATCGGGTGCGGGTGGCCAGCAAAGTGGCCCGTTGGCAAACCTATGAGTATCAGCAGTCTGTGCCCGGCACCAATAATCTTGCCCTGGTGCTGGAAGGACAGTCGCGACTGCGGCCGATGGTGCTGGCGTCAACCTGGGACGGTTTGCTCACCTTGTACCGCCAGACAGCCGGTAGCGAAATCCAAGCCGAAAGCGAGACCGTGGCTACGGACTATGACGGATCAAACCCCATATTCCTGGCCCTCAATCCCTCACCTATAGCGGTTTATACTGACGCCGGAGGCAATACCCAATATGGCCTTGGCTCTGCCTTGCCCGGAATACCGGCGGCCCGAGAGGGAGATCAGCCGGGCGCCTCCCAGGTGACCCAGGATCTGTGTTTCGGCAACGTGAAGTCCGCCTTGCCACAATCAAAAGTTGACGGGGTGCTGGACGATGAAAGTACCCTGCAACGGTGGGAATCTCAGTTTTCCCGCACCAGCGAAGGCCAGCGCTATATCGATTTCTTCCGCCAGGACTTCCCCAAGGCGTTCAGAATTATCGCCCAGGACCCAGGCCTGCTGATGGACGCCAACGCTGCGCTGCAGAACTTCATGCCGGGTATCCAGGCCATGGTGCAGGGGCAGGGCAGTGCCGTGGTCATCAGCCAGGACATGATTAACGACGGCCGAGACATCTGGCAACGTTTGTCCGATCGTGATTCCGGTTCGCTGTCAGACTTTATCGAAGCAGAGCTGGCGCGCTGGAATCAGCTGGACGATTTTGTCGGTATGACCTTCCAGGAGTGGGCGATAACTATCGGCGTTGATGCATCTGGCACACCGGCCAGTGAATCGATTTTCTTTGATGGCTTTGAGCCGTGACCCAATGACCAGCTTTGCGCCGGATGTTGTGGCAAGCTCGCTGCGAGCGGGCCGCATTGATCAATGCCAGTCGGTTCGGTGGGGGAGTAATGAGGGTGTTTCAAACCCTGCCTTGAAGATCTGCGGATTTTCTTCGGATTGCCCAAAAAATTGGCTGGCCCTGGCAAAGGCCTGCTGACCAATCACCTGTCCCATTTGGCGGCCGGCGATGTCGTCAGCCGGCGGATGGATGCCGCCCCAGATGCGCGACAGGCTGGTTTGATCAGACGCATCGTAGTAGGTAGCCCATTGCAGAATCACGTCCTGGCTGGGGCCTTCTTCGAATACCAGGAATTCGTTGGCCTCACAGACGAACTCGCCGAGCCCGCCGGGAAACCAGGGTGAACCGGTGAAACGAGTCAATATTTCTGCCCCGGCTCGACTGAAGGTGCTGTGGCCGGAGACGTAGCCCGCGAAGGGCGGCGTGACAAAGGTCGGACGCTGATAGGGCCACCAGTCGTCCGCCAGCATCCAGCCGACACCGGCAAACTCGGTAAGAGGGTCAAAAATGAACCCCGGTCCACGCCAGGCGTAAAGCGCAACCTTGCCTTCGTTGCCGGGAAGGTGAGCGTGGCGCTGGCCTGCAATTGTCGTTTCTGAGGTGATGATTTCGATCAGGCCGGGCACCAGGTTGATGCCATCGGGATGATAGGACGGCGCCGCCGGATTGCTGCGCTGGCCCAGCCCTGCCAGGTAGCGTAGTGCGGAGATAGGGCGTAGATAGTCATACCAGCCCTTTACGCTCCAGGCTGCGATGGCAGCGTCATGCATGGCGCCACCCAGGGACAGATACAGCTTTACGTCCCACTCCAGACGGTCGATTACGGGTCCGCTGCCCCTTAGCTGGGTTACCTGCATTGGGTGATCTGACACGTAGTTAGCGATCACAAACCAGTGGCCGGGCGGGGTTTCCGATTCTGGCCCATCGGCCCAAAACTCTGCCAGCACTCGGGTGTAGTCACCCCGGGGCACCAAATTGGCGACGTAGGGTTGGCCGGTAACGGGATTCGTATCGTGGCCCGGGCCCCAATCGCCACCGTCGGCAAATCGGTAATAGCTGCGTTCATCGGAGACCTGGGGCAGCGGTGCATTGCCAATATTGCCCGGTGATATGTCCCACATCACGCCGTCGGTGGGATCCAGGTGGCTGGACCAGGCCGCCACCATTTCGAAGCCCCAGCGGTAGTCATCCGCCCCCGCGTCGCTGAAACCCGGCGGTGCACCGGGATCCAGATAGAGCCGATAGTTGGCGCTATCTCGAGTGCGAATTTCACTGTCCTGAGGCTGCAGGGAAAAGGGCGTGACCTGGCCCCATTCAGGGCTGAGAAAGTCCGGCACCCCGTCAATCAACACGTTATCGGCCTGGTCCACAAAAAACTCCAAACCCAATGGCTGCCAGCGATCCGGGTTGGTCAGGTTTGGGTTACCGGGCAGGATAGGGGTCAAGGGTTCGTTAACCGGCAGATAAATCTGGTTTGCGTAGTCGTTGGCCTCGTTGGCGCCGTCGCTGAGCCCATAGGTCAGCACTGCGGCGGCAATACGGTTGCCCAGGGCTTCGGGCGTTTGTCCCTGGGTTTCGGTTAAATTGAAATCAAAACCCAGTGCCAGCATGTGGGCGTCAAAGGCCGCCTGAGACTCCTGGGCTCCGGGAGAGGTCGCGAAACGCTCGCTCAAAATGCGGTAAACCGCATAGCTGATCGCTTTTGCTCGGTCAGACGATGGTGATTCGCTGCTGAGGGATTCATTGATAAGGAAGCCGCTGGCCGTCGGGTTATACGCCGCCCAGGCATCCCACATGGCTATGGAGGTATGCCATAGGTTGCGAGCATGAACCGTGGGCCTGGCGAAATCATTACGAATAGCCAGCAGCGTTAGCTCATTCCACTGGCGGGCGATGGATTGCCCTGGCGCGACGCTTGCCGCCAGGGGCGTGAGCCAGCCCATCAGCAGAACCACCAGCAAAACCATGGGAACGCCTATCAACGCTTTGCAGGAAAGGCCGCGCTTAGTTCGTCGTCGCCGCAGCGACCGCGCAAGCAGATTGAGGCTGTGCATACAAGCCGATTACCGTAATGGGTGTATCAATATAGTAACCGTCTATCGTCGCGAAGGCTTGCTAGATCAAGCTCGGCGGGAGAGAAACCCGCAGCACCCGGCAATCGCCTCCCTGCTTGCCCTGACATCTGCGGCGGTGTTAGTTTTACCCGCGGGCGTTGATTGCACTTAACCGATAATATCCTTAAGGAAAACCCCGGATTATGCAGCCTACAGGATGGTTACGACGTCTCGCCGACGTGTGTATCGCAAGGCCCCTCAGTGCCCTCGGCATGACACGGGATCAGCTTTCCAGCCTGCGGATCGTGGTTGGATTGCTGGCCGCCGGTATGATTGCCATCGGTCCCTCCTGGTTTCCCATAGCTGGGGCGGTTTTTCTGTGTGGGATATTGCTGGCCCGCAGCGATGACGCCCTGGCCATATTGTCAGATCAAACCAGCCCGGCCCATCAGCGCTACGCATTTATCAGCCAAAGCGTGGCTAACTTTGCGGCATTTTCGGCCCTTGGGGTGGGTATGCGCAGCAGCGAGTATGGGCTCAAAGCCATTGCCATGGGCCTTCTTGCGGCCGCTGCGGCGGTGGTTATACCCTGGCTGATGAGCCGTCTAGAACTTGCTGATGGCAAGCGATCTGCGGAATTTAACGGCATATCCGGGGTGGAGGCCGAAGATGTGGTTCTGCTGGTGCCGGTTGCCCTATGGGTTGGGTGGGCCCAGGGACTACTGATAGTCACCGCCTTCGGTGGGGCGGCTTTTGCCAGTGCTTTGTATCTTACCCACTATAGAAAGTTCACCGCCCACTAGGAGTCTGCGCGGTAGAAACTTTGGACGGCGAAAATTCGCGATCGCCATAGGTTGGGACTATCGCGGGAGGAAAATAGC
>CAYGPO010000034.1:0-6049 GCA_964351665.1 uncultured Gammaproteobacteria bacterium
GTATGGCACCCCTGGGATCAATGTATAGCGACCTATCTGACGCTGGCACCGACCCCGACCCCAACGGCAACGGCTTTCCCAACGACGCCGACGAGTCCGACCCCACCACCTTCTCCGTTGGCATCACCCAGGTGGGAGCGGCTAAAAATGCTGCGGTTAGCGGCCGCCAGGTAACCCTGGATTACTACATTGAAAACCTCGGCTCCACCGTCTTCAGCGCCGTCAGCCTGCCCGACGACCTTGACGCGGTATTTGGCGCAGGCAACTACCGCATAGTCGCAGGCCCTACCCAAATCAGCGCGCCAAGAGACCTGGTTATTAACTCTGGCTTCAACGGTAGCAGCGATACCCAACTGGTCGCCTCCGGCGGACTTGGCCTTGGTGTCACCGAGCAGATACAGCTGGTCGTAGAGGTAGACCGCCTGATCGACGGCGGCAGCGGACTGGGGGTTTACAGCAATCAGGTCACCGTCACCGCCGACGCCTCTAGCGATCTATCCGACGCCGGCACCGACCCGGACCCCAACGGCAACAGTGATGCCACCGAGGCGGGTGAAAACGACCCTACTAACTTCACCCTGGCGCAGGATCCGCTGGTTGGTGTGGCCAAGACCGCCTTGGCCACTGGCAGGGTGGTCACCGTTGATCTGTACCTGGAGGGCTTTGGTAATGTTGAACCCACCGGCCTGTCCCTACTCGAGGACCTGGACGCCACCTTTGGCAGCGGCAACTATGCCCTGGTCAGCTCGCCTTCCCTGATCGTTGATCCGGGTACGCTGAGCTTAAACACTGCTTATGACGGCTCTGCTCAGCCTGACATTCTGACCGCTGGATCAACCTTGCTTGCTGGCGTAACCGCCCAGATCAGAATGTCGGTCAACGTGGGCAACGTCACGGACCAGGGGTTTGGCCTCGGCAATTATTTTAATCAGGCTGAGGCGATTGCCACCGCGCCGGACGCCAGCAGCGCCAGCGATCTTTCCGATCAGGGCAGCGACCCGGACGCCAATGGCAGCGGCCGACCTGATGACAGTGACGAGGACGATCCCACCAGCATCGTTCTGCAAGCCAATATTGGCGATTTCGTTTGGAATGATGTCAATGGGGACGGGGTCCAGGATATGGGCGAAGACGGCATCCCCGGGGTCAGCGTATTTATCGATCTCAACAGCAACGGAGCGCTGGACGGCGGTGAGCCCGTCAGCATGACCGACGCCGGCGGTATTTACGGCTTTTTCAATCTCAGCGCCGCCACTTATCAAATCGGGGTGGATGATTCCACGCTGCCCGAGGGCTTTGCACTGACCGGCGGCACCGAGCCCGTCAGCGTCACGGTGTTTGCCGGCGAGGACTCCACCAATGTGGACTTTGGCTACCAGCAACAAAACGCTTCCATCGGCGACCGGGTATTTAACGACCTCAATGGTGATGGGACTGCCGACCCTGGCGAGCCGGGTATTTCCGGCGTTACCCTCTTTCTTGATCTCAACGCCAACAGCATCCTGGACGGCGCTGAACCCGTCGACATCACCGATGGCGACGGGGAATACGACCTGGCGGCACTGCCGGCGGGCAGCTATAACGTTGTTCTGGATGAGACTACCCTGGCGCCGGGATTTGTCCTGACCTCCGGCAGCACGCCGCTGGCCGTCAACCTGGCTGATGGCGAAGATTTCAACACAGCGGATTTTGGCTATCAGCAGCGCAACGCCTCCATTGGCGGCCTCATCTTCGATGACCTCAACGGCGATGGGATGTTTAACGTGGGTGAACCCGGACTGGACGGGGTGGAGGTGTTTGCCGACCTCAACCTCAGCGGCGTCGCCGATCAGGGCGAACCCTCAGACACCACGGTGGGTGGTGACTACCAGCTGGCGGGTTTAGCTGCGGGTACCTACTCGCTGGTGGTGGACCTCAGCACGCTGCCCAGCGGCTACGTGCTGACCTCAGGCACCTTGCCGCTGGCGGTAAACTTGGCGGCCGGCGAAGAGGTTAACGACGCGGATTTAGGATTTTTCGACCAGGTCACAGGGGTGCGGGAGTTTAGGCTCACAAAAACCTACCAGGACAACCCGGTGCAGCAGGGCCGGACCGTGATCGTTGAGTATTTGGTCCGCAACACCCTGGACACAGGTGCGACACAGATCGGCTTCACTGATGATCTGGGCGCGAGCTTGCCGGGACTCACAAGCCTAAATCTTCCGCTGTTTGACGTGTGCGGCCAAGGCTCCTCGCTCAGTGGAACTGACGTGATTTCCCTGGCCGACGGAAGTCTGGGTTCCGGCCAGTTATGCCGCTTCGAAGTCGAGCTGCAGGTACCATCAACAGCGGCCCCAGATGACTACCCGGGAACCACCGGAGCACTGAGTTCTACCCAGTTTGCCGGCAATAGCGCCAGCGATACCCTCACCGTTGTAGTCAACAGCCTGGACGTGTCGGTCACCATCACCAACAACCGCTCTGTGGTGGCCGATCAAGACGTGATCGATTATCTGGTTAGCGTCGTGAACGAAGACAGTGTCAGCGGTGTTGAGGGGGTGACGGTGGACCTGCCATTACCCGCCGCAGTTATTGCCGCCACCTGGGACTGCATGCCATCAGCGGGGGCTTCCTGCAGCGCCAGCGGCACCGGTGCCATCAACGACGTTGTCAATCTGCCCATTGGCGGCAGCGCCGTCTACAGTTGGTCGGGGTCTTTGCCGCAACTGTCCGATACCACCCTGGATGTAGCAGTCACCATTCAAGCTCCGGCAGGGCTGACCGACGTGGTGCCCGGCAACAATACCGCCAACGACCTGGATTCGGTGGTTGGTCAAATCCTGTTCAGATCGAGTTTTGAAGCCAACGAAGGGGTCGTGTTCAAACTTGCCGCCGGCAAAGCGGAAGTATCGACGACCATGCTGATGGCTCTTGGCATCATGCCCGGGGAACTGCTGACCGTGGAAGATCAGCAGAGCCAGCCCGTCTATCGGGTGCAGGGACGAAGGCAGCTGGACGGCCAGATTCAATACCGCTTCCTGTGGTTTAACACCGGCGCCTGGAGCGTTGGGGGCTGGCAAGACCTGCAGTCATCCACCAAGCTTCAGCTAACCTGGGACCCAGACGGCCCGACAGTAGAGCGCTGACATTATTGGCAGTTGGATGACTGACTGCCCTGTGTTGGCCCTGTGTCGGCCCAGGCCCGGCCTGGGCTAGTTTGCCTTGCTGCGACGAGGCTGGGTTGGAACGCTGGCAGCAGCGCCGCATCAGGTATCGCGTATTCCAACAACGATAAGGTGAGTACTTGTTAGATCTGACGCTTTATCTCCATCTTGGCAGAGGAAAAACCGGGTCAACGGCGCTGCAGGCATGGCTGTTTGAGAACCGGGAGTTGCTGGCGCAGCAGGGCCTGCACTACCTGCGTTCAGGGGATTCGGGGGGAGGCCATCAGTCTTTGGCCAAGAGCTTTATTCAACGCCCTCCCACTTACATGACGATGAAATTTGATCGCGAAAAAACCCTGCGCGTCTGCGGCGGGGAACTAAGGTCCATCGTCGACAGGGACATCATTATCAGCTCTGAAAACTTACCTCAGGCTGACCCCGAAGAAACCACGGCCTTCCTGAAAGGCCACGCTCCAAATCATACAATATGCCTGGTCTATTTCGCCCGCTCCCAGGATGAACTGGTGGAATCAGAATATAACCAAATGGTGAAATGGACCGGCGAAACCCAGGATTTCCACCAGTTCGCCAACAACGAACCGGCTGAATTGAGGTTTGATGAGGAACTGCTTCGCTGGACTACCCCGGTTCACGTAAGCGACGCCCGCGTGGCGGTTTTTGATGCAGCTCGCAGGGACACGGTCACGCAGTTTTGTGAGTTAATCCAGCGGCCGACTCTGGCAACGGGCCCTGCTGCCCCTGGATCAACAAAAAACACCGGGGTTGGACGCTTTAGTCTTGAAATATACCGGCTCCTCAACGAGGTGGATTTGCCCAACCGCCGTGAAATTTATCGCAAGATCCAACATCAGCTGTTGGGTATCGATCACCCTCCGGTGTATTTCTCAGGGCAACAGGCCGAGGATTATCGTCAGCGCTTCGCGGCCAGCAACCAACGCTTCAGCCGCCAGTTTCTGGGCGCTGAGTCGGCGGACCTTGGCGGCAGAAAATACAGCCCCACGGAACGCGATGAGTTGATTGAGCAATGGAAACTGCTGACCCGCCATCTGCCTGTCACAGGAACATCCACCTAGGAATTTCAACACCGGCGGTTGAACCACTGCATCAGGGCTTCAAACCCATTGGCAAAGCCTGCGATACTAGTGGCAGTTCAGCCATTGCCGATGGATACACATTGAATAGACGACATTTTCTGCTGGGAACCGGCGGTCTTGCTGCCGCCCTGTCTGCCGGATCTGGCAGCGCCAGTTCTGGGATGCTAAAAGCCAGGGCGGATAACGCCACCGGCCTGAAGCTCCTGGACCTGCCTGAGGGGTTTTCCTACCACAGCCTGAGCTGGCGCAATGACCTGATGGCGGACGGGCTGCCAACACCTGGCAGACCCGATGGTATGGCGGTGGTTAAGGCCACCGACGACGCCCTGGTGTTGGTGCGCAACCACGAAATGGTGGGCGACTCCGGCGCCATTGGGCCAGTGGCCAACTCCTACGATAGCGCCGCCATTGGCGGCACCACTACCCTTCGAGTGGATCCGGTGGACGGCGGGCTGCTGGACTCACGGGTCAGCCTCTCCGGCACCCTCACCAACTGCTGCGGCGGCCCCACGCCCTGGGGCAGCTGGCTCAGCTGCGAAGAAGACTGTGTGGATCCCGGCCTAATCGTGCAGGGAAGAATGATCAAACTTCAGAAAAAACATGGCTTTGTGTTTGAAGTGCCCGCCGACGGTTTCTCCAACGCCAAGCCCATTAAGGACATGGGCCAATTTGGCCACGAAGCGGTGGCCGTGGACCCGGCGAACTCCTATTGCTACCTGACGGAAGACCGTTATATCGCCGCCGGGTTTTATCGATTTATACCCAACAGCCCCACCGACCTGCAGGCCGGCGGGCGTTTGCAAATGATGCGCGTAGCCGGCCGGGAACAAATGGTTCGAGGCGTTCCAGAGCGGGATTTTGATGTGCTTTGGGTCGATATTGATAACCCCCAGCGAGGCCACGTGAACCCGGATCACCAGGACCGCGCTGGCGTGGTCAGCCAGGGAATGGCCGCCGGCGGCACGGCGTTTAGCCGACTGGAGGGCTGCTGGTATGACGCCGGCAAGGTGTACTTTTCCTCCACCAATGGCGGCGACGCCGGGTTGGGACAGGTTTTTGTCCACGACATTGAGAACCAAACTGTTCGCAAGATGTACGAAAGCACCGATAAAAACCTCATGGAACACCCGGATAACCTAACCGTCTCACCCAATGGCGCGGTGGTGATATGTGAGGACGGCACCCGTATGGGGCAGATGCTGCTGGGCCTGACCCGCTCAGGCAAGTTAAAGCCCATTGCCCGCAATAAGGTCAATCTGAGCGGCGAGAAAAACGGCTTCAAAGGCAACTTCATGGACGCTGAATGGTGCGGCGCGAATTTCTCACCCGACGGCAAATGGCTGTTCGCTAACATTCAAAAACCGGGGATCACGGTGGCTATTACTGGCCCCTGGGACGACTACTTAGCATGATGGAACTGGTGCCGATTACGGCGATTTACGCAGGAATCCTGGGCATTGGCATCATCTACCTGTCATTTCGGGTAGCCAGCAAACGACTGTCCAACAAAGTGGGCCTGGGTGATGGCGGCATCGACGAACTGATGCAGGCCATTCGCGTTCAAGGCAACGCCGTGGAATATGTACCCCTGGCCCTGGTCCTGCTGCTGTTGCTGGAGATGAACGGCGCCCATCCAGCCATGTTACACAGCCTGGGCGGCGCGCTGGTGGCGGGCCGGGTTCTGCATGCCTGGGGCCTAAGCACCAGCAGCGGCACCAGCATTGGAAGGCTCTACGGCACCATGGCCACCTGGATCATGATTCTCAGCGCGGCGGTGCTCAATATCCTGCT